>CAYHSN010000505.1:0-2963 GCA_964359235.1 uncultured Vicinamibacterales bacterium
GTTGACACCGAACTGGGGTGCTCCGTGTCGGTGCATCGCGTCACGTGTTGCTGGACGCTCGACGTGCTCTTCCGCGGTTTGGGGCGGGACGTTCCCCGGCTGCTCTTCAAGGGCGGCACTTTGCTGTCGAATCTGCCACTGGCGCAACCGTTCGAAACGCCCTATGCTGCCTGAGGGGTCCATTCGTCCCTCCGGGCCGAGAACCACGACTATGTCCGCTCACTTGCGCCTCCTCTTGTTCGCCGACGACGCGCGCCGGGCGTCCAGGATCGAACGGGATCTGCGCCGCACGTTCGAAGCCGTCCAGGTCACCCCGGTGGGCGATGACGAGACGCTTCGTCAGGCCCTGAAAGGGAGTGCGTTCGACCTGGCCGTCATCGACTACCCGCTCTCGTGGACCGACAGCCACGCCGCCCTGCGCGTGCTGCGGGAGCGCCACCCCGATCGCGCCATCGTCCTGCTCGTCGCCGCCGACGATGAGACAGCCGCGCTGAGAGCGCTGGACGTGGGCGACGTGGACAGCTACGCCGTGAAGACGGCAGCGGGCTTCGATCGGCTGACCGCGGCGGCGCGCACCGCGCTGGCGCTGGCGCGCCGGCGACAGGCACTGAGCGAGCTCGAGACGCACGTGCGCGGCCTGTTCGACACGGCCCCGATCGGGCTCTACCGAGCGACACCCGACGGCACGATTCTCGAGGTGAACGACGCGCTCATCTCCATGCTGGGGTATCCCGACCGGCGCACGGCGCTGGCGGTTCGAACGCCCGACCTCTACGTGAACCTGGAGGACCGCGAGCGCTGGCGCGCGGTCGTCGAGCGCGAGGGGTCGGTGCGTGGCTTTGAAATGCAGATCCGCCGCTTCGACGGATCCACGATCTGGGTGGACTTCAACGCGCACGCCACGCGCGACGCCGACGGGCGCATCGTCTACTACGAGGGCAGCATCGGCGACATCTCGGAGCGCAAGCGCGCGGAGGCGGCGTTGCGCGAGAGCGAGGAGCGATACCGGACGCTGGCGGAGGCCGCCCGCGATTCGATCTACATCCTCGATCGCGACGGGCGCCTCGAATACGTCAACACGCATGGCGCTGCCGCGCTCGGCGCGTCACCCGACGAGCTACGCGGGCGTGCCCAGGCCACGCTGTTTCCGCCCGACGTGGCCGCGCGCCACGCCGCGAGCCTGGCGCGCGTGTTCGAGACGGGCGAGCCGCTCGAAGCTGACAGCCACGACGTGCTCGGTGGGCGCGCGATGTGGCTGCACACCTCGCTCGTGCCCATCAAGGACGACGCGGGACACGTGCGCGCCGTGCTGGGCATCTCGCGCGACATCTCGGCGCGCAAGGAGGCCGAAGAGGCGCTGCGCCAATCGCAGGCGTTTCTGGCCGGCGTGATGAACTCGGTGCCCGACGCGATCTTCACCGTGCGCATGCCCGATCGCGTCATCGAGTACGTCAGCCAGGCCGTTGGCGAGATGTTCGGGTACGCGCCCGACGAGCTGATTGGGCACAACACCCGGCTCATCTATCCCGACGAGAACGGCTTCATCGAGTTCGGGGAGAAGCTGCGGCACCTGCTCGCCCACGGGCACACGCGCCTCCGCACGGAACAGACGTTCCAGCGCAAGAACGGACAGGCCTTCCCTGCCGAGCTGCACGGAACCTTCGTGCACGTCGAGGGCCAGGCCGTCCGGCTGATCAGCGTCATCCGCGACGTGACCGAGCGCAAGGCGCTCGAAGAGCAGGTCCGCGAGTCGCAGAAGCTCGAGGCCGTCGGGCGTCTCGCCGGAGGCGTGGCGCACGATTTCAACAACGTGCTCACGACCGTGCTGGGCTACGCGAACCTGCTGATTGAAGAACTCAAGGACGACCCGCGGCTGCGCGCCGACGTCGAGGAGATCCGGCGGGCCGGCGAGCGGGCGGCCGCACTGACACAGCAGTTGCTGGCGTTCGGGCGACGCCAGCTCGTGCAGCCGGCGGTGTTGGATCTCAACGCGACCATCACGGACCTCGAGGACACGCTCGGTCGCCTCGCCGGCGACGATACCGAGCTCAGGATGCGCCTCGCGCCCGACCTGGGCCTGATCCGCATCGATCCCCGGCAGCTCCACCAGCTCCTGCTGAACCTGACGACCAACGCGCACGACGCGATGCCCACGGGCGGGCGTGTCACGATCGAGACCGCCACGGTTCTGCTCGACGCCGCCGGCGTGCGGGATCGATCCGGGCTGCTCCCGGGCGAGCACGCGTGCCTGACCGTCACCGACACGGGGTCGGGCATGGACGCCGAAACCCAGGCGCACGCGTTCGAACCGTTTTTCGCGACCAGGGAAAAGAGCAAAGGCGCCGGGCTCGCCATGGCCACGGTCTACAGCATCGTCAAGCAGGCCGGCGGAGACATCGCCGTGCGAAGCGCGCCGAATCAGGGCACGGCGTTCACGGTGTATCTGCCGTGCGTGAGCGAGGCGCCCGAGGAAACGGACGCGGGCGCGCCGACGGCCGCCGGCGCGGCCACGAAGGGCACCGTGCTCGTGGCCGAGGACGAAGACGCGGTGCGCGCGCTGGCCCGTCAGGTGCTCGTGCGCGAAGGGTATACCGTAATCGTGGCGAGCGACGGCGAGCAAGCGCTTCGCTCCGCCGAGCGCCACGCCGGACGGATCGACCTCCTGCTCACCGATGTGATCATGCCGGGCTTGAACGGACCGGACCTCGCCGAGAAGCTCCTGGCGACCCGGCCCGACACGAAGGTGCTGTTCATGTCGGGCCACGCCGGCGACGCGCTCGATCGGTTCGGCCTGCGGCGAGAGAAGGTCCCGTTTCTGCCCAAACCGTTCACGCCCGAGATTCTGCTCCGGTGCGTGCGCGAGACAATCGGGGGATGATCGTGTCGATCGGGTGACCGGGCGATCGGGTCATCCCACCTCAGAATCCCACCGACGCCGACACGCCGACCAGGTGCGAGCGGTA
>CAYHSN010000506.1:0-2958 GCA_964359235.1 uncultured Vicinamibacterales bacterium
CCAGCACTTCACAGACCACGAAGTCATTCTCGTCGACAACGGCTCGACCGACGACTCGGTCGCGCTCGTGCGCGAGCGGTTCGCGGCGGTGAGGCTGATGACCCTGACCTCCAACCAGGGCTTCGCTGCCGGCAACAACGCCGGCGCGCGAGCCGCACGTGGCCGCTATCTGGCGTTTCTCAACAACGATGCGGTCGTCGACCCGGACTGGCTCGCCGCGCTGCGGCGCGCGCTCGATACGAATCCGTCTGCTGGTCTCGCGACCTCGCGCCTCGTCTATCTCCATGATCCTGGCGTGCTCGACAGCGCGGGGGATGGCTACCTGCGCGCGGGCGGCGGCTACAAACGATTTCACGGTCAGCCCGTCAGTCAAGGCCTGGAGTCGTGCGAGGTGTTCGGCGCGTGCGGCGCGGCGTTCCTGATTCGACGCCAGGTCTTCGAGGACCTCGGCGGCTTTGACGAGGACTTCTTCATGGTGTACGAGGACGTGGATCTGTCGTATCGCGCACAGCTTCGCGGCCACCGCTGTGTGTACGTCGCCAACGCCGTGGTTCGTCACGCCGGAGGCGCGACACTCGGTCAGGTGAGTTCCTTCGCCGTGTATCTCGGCCAGCGCAACCTCGAGTGGACGTACTTCAAGAACACACCGTGGCCGCTGCTGCTGAGGTCACTCCCCAGCCATGTGGCCTACGATGTCGCGGCGGGAATCGGGTACGCTGTTCAAGGACGGCTGCGCCAGTTCCTCGCCGGCAAGTGGGCTGCGCTTGGCGGCATCGGCAAGACGCTCAAGAAGCGCAGATCGATTCAGCGGCGCCGCGTGGCGACGTGCGCCTATCTGTGGAGCCTCATGGAGCCAGACTGGATGGCACTCAAGCGACGCGAGAAGCAGTTTGATTTCGGTCTGGCGCGGGAGTAGGTGAACTTCTCGACATGTCCGTCCTCGTGCGGCTTCGGCAGTTCATAGCGACTCACGCGATTTGCACCGCGTTCGCGGGCGTCCTGCTGGTCTTCTTGTTTCGCCTGCTGCTCGCCGTCGCGGTTGTTCCGCCCTGGCAGAACCCGGATGAGCCGCAGCACTTCGCCTTCGTGCGACTGCTCAGCCGCCAGGCCACGCTCGATCTCTCCAGCCGGCGGGAAGACGCCATCGAGGGGGAGATCCTGCAGTCGATGGCTGAATACGGCTGGTGGCTCCACTACAACGAGCCTGTGCCGTCGCCGCTGCCCGCGACGTTCTTCGACGTGCCGGCTCACCTGAGCGTCGTCACGATCTTCCCGCCCGTCTACTATGTGACGGCGGTCTACTGGCTGAAAGCGGCCGGTGCTGTCGAGCTGCTAGACCAGTACTACGCGTTGCGCTGGTTAAGCATCGCTTTGTCCCTCCTGACGCTCTGCTGTATCTGGGCAGGCGCCCGGGTCCTGTTCGGCGATCGCGTCGCGCTTGGCACCGCCGCGCTCGTGGCGCTCCATCCGCAGTTCGCGCTCGTGTCGATCGCCGTGAACGCCGACGTGCTGGTCAACCTGCTCGGCGCCGTTGTGTGGTGGCAGGCGGCGCGTCTCGTGACCGGGCGAACCGCGGTCGTCTCGGTCGTGGCAATGATTGGCGCGACGGCGCTCGCGGCCTTCACGAAGCGTTCGTCGGCGCCGCTCGTGGGCATCACGGGCCTCGTCTGTGCGTACGCCGTCGGGCAACTGGCGGTTCGGCGACGGCAGCGGGCACTCACACTGGCGGCGGCGATCGGGGCTGCGATCGTGGTGGTGGCGGCCGTCGCACTGCTCGTGCCGCAGGAAGTCGAGCGCGTGGCGAGCTACTGGAGCCGCCTCCTGAGGTTCTCGCGACTGGCGCGCGGCTGGGATCTCAGGTTCCTCCTGCGCTTTGCAACGGGGCTCTTCGACAGCGCGTGGCTGATGGCAGGCTGGCTGAGGTATCCAGCGCCGTTCCCGTGGTTGCTCAGCGCGCGACTGCTGGTGCTCCTCGCGGTGCTTGGACTTCTCTTCGCGCGGTGGCGCGAGGTCGAGCCAGGATGGGTGCGCGGTGTGCAGCTCGCCACCGCATTCGCGACGACGTACCTCGGCGGAATCGTCGTGGGCCTGTATCTGAACGCGTTCGGCGCGCAGGGGCGCTTTCTGTTTCCCGTCATCGGCCCGTGGATGGCGCTCATGTGGATCGGAATCCATGCCTGGTGGCCTCGGCGGCTGTGGCCCTGGGGCAGCGGCGCGCTCGTGGGGCTCATGCTCCTTCTCGATTTCACTGGCTGGACCGCCGTGATCATCCCGGCGTATGTGCCCTGAGGACCGGCAACGGACTGACAACTTGACTGACAACTGACAACTGACGACTGACAACTTAACTGACAACTGAGAGGCTGTGAAGAAATCGCCGGCTCTCAGCTTTCAGCGCCAGTCACACGAATCCCGGTGGTTTTTCGAGGCGGGCACGCGCTGATGGCTGATAGCTGACGGCTGATAGCTGAACAATTCACAGGCTCTGACAACTGACAACTGAAGACAGAGAACTGGCGATCGAGGACTGACACTGACAACTGACGAGTGAAAGCTGGCGACTGAGGACTATCGTCGCGACCACGACCACTGAGGAGTGACCCTCTGCACAGGAGACCGAAACTGTTGCCGCTCTCGATGCCACGGTGGCTGCCGGTTCTGGGCGTCGGGGTTGCCTGGCTCGTCACGGTGGTCTACTTCGTGGCCATCCGACAAGCTGGCACACCCGCCGTATCCGCCGGGAGGTGGAGCTTCACGGTAGGCGAGATCGCCGGTGGCATCACGATCACGCAGACGCTGCTCGTCGGCGCCAACGGATTGCGCCGCATCACGATCGAGCCGAGACCAGTGGGGCCCGACACGCGCGGCGAGGTCTTGATCGCGCTTCGTGACATGACCGAGGACCCGCGGGGCCGCATCTGGTACTGGATCGCTGTGCCCGCGCGCCGGGTCGTGGCA
>CAYHSN010000507.1:0-2954 GCA_964359235.1 uncultured Vicinamibacterales bacterium
CTGACCGCCTCCGCCAAGGCTTCGGCGGTCCGCCGGAGCTTCACGCGAAGGCGGAAGTTCGGCCCTACGACTCCGTGGCTGGAGCCGATCGCCGACACAGTCAGGCCTTCGGCGTTTCCGTCTTCGTCTGGGTCTTCGCCGCCTTCAGCGCCGGCAGCGCCTCGATGAGCTTGCGCAGATCCACGCCTGACAGCGTCTCCACGATCGCCGGCAGCTCGGCTATCATCTTGGCCACGTCGCCCGTGAACTTCGACGCGCCAATGCCGTCGCCGCCCGTCGAGACGATCGTGATCTTGTCGGTCTTCGACAACGGCTCGGTGACCGCCTTCGCGATCTCGGGCAGCGCGCTGATGAGGATCTGCAGCACGGCCGCCTGACTGTACTCCTTCCACGAATCGGCCTTCTTGCGCATCGCCTCGGCTTCGGCCGTTCCCTTCAGCGCGATGATCTCGGCCTCGGACGACCCGATCGCCTTGATCACGTCGGCCTGCGCCGTGCCCTTCTGGCGCGTCGCCTCGGCCTCGCCCTTCGCGACCTGCTCGGCCCGTGACCGCTCGGCCGCCGCCTCGGTCTCGACGCGGTAGCGCTCGGCGTCGGCCAGGCGCTTGACGGTCGCCTCCAGCTCCTTCTCGCGCCGCTGGATCTCGCGCTCCTGGACGACGATCTGCTGCTCCTTCTCGACAATCGCGATCTGGACCTCTTCCTTCTTCAGCTCCTGCGACGTCTTGTTCTTCTGGATGTCGTACGAGAGATCCGCGTCGGCGCGCTTCAAGTTGACGGTCTTGTCGTACTCCGCCTTGTTCGACTGGAAGTCGCGCTGCGCCGCGGCGATGCGCGTCTCGGCCTCCCACTTCGCGACCTCGCCGGCCTGGCGCGCCTGCGCCGACTTGATGTTGGCGTCGCGGTCGGCTTCGGCCTGCGCGATCTGCGCGTCGCGCTTGACCTCCGCCGTGCGCGGCTTGCCGAGGGCGTCGAGGTAGCCGTGGCTGTCGCGGATGTCCTTCAGCGTGAAGGAGACGATCTGGAGTCCCATGTTCGCCATGTCGGACACGGCGACTTCCTGCACCGACGCGGCGAACTGGTCGCGGTTGCGGTAGATCTCCTCCACGCTCAGGGTGCCGATGATCGCGCGCAGGTGGCCTTCGACCGTCTGCAGCGCGATCTGCTTGATCTGCTCCACGGTCTTCCCCAGGAACTGCTCCGCCGCCGTCCGGACCGACGATTCGTCACCCTTGATCTTCACCTGCGCCACGCCATCCACGACGAGCGGCACGCCCGGCTTGGTGTAGACCTCGGGCGTCGTGATGTCGAGCGTCATCACTTCCAGCGACAGGATGTCCACCCGTTCGAGCAGCGGGAAGATGAACGCACCGCCGCCCTGCCGGATGCGATAGCCGGTCGCCTCGGTCCGGCCGTCTGGCAGCCGGATCTTGTGCCGGCGGCCGGAGATGATCATCGCGTGGTTCGGCCCGACCTTCTTGTACCGTTTCGCAACGGCCAGGATCAGGATGAAGAAGACGATCGGGACGATGAAGAACACGAGCACGGTGAACTCGGTGCTGCCCATAGCAAGGCTCCTTAACTCGAGACGACTGATGACTGACGACTGACAACTGACAACTTGGGAACCGAATGCCACACATGAGAACCATGTTCCTCAGGTCCTCGGTTGTCGGCTGTCAGCTGTCTCCAGTTGCCAGTCACCAGTTGTCAGTTGTCAGTTCATGCTTTCACTCGCACGTACGCCGTCTGTCCGATCATCTTCTCGATGACGACGACGCGGCCGCGCGCGATCGGCGCGCCGTCGGTGCTGCGCGCCGGTGTCGCCTCACGCTGGCCGCGAATGACGTACGCGATCTGTCCGGCCCCGCCAGCGGGAATCGGCGTGATGACCTCCGCCTCGCGCCCGACCGCATCGTCGATCGAGTGCTCGCTGCCGGCCTGCGTCTGGCTGAAGATGAGGTCGAGCACGAGATACGCCGCGCCCGCCAGCAGCAGGCCGGATCCCGTCGCGACGAGCAGCCCCCAGCCGAACGGCCAGCGCAGCAGGTAGTGCGCCACGACGCCCCCGGCGCCGAAGCCCGTGATGAAGGTCGCGATGGTCGTGCCGGAAACCGGATGCGGATGGCCAACGTCAAAGTGCCCTGACGCGTCGACGTGGACGTCGGTGCCGCCGAGATCCGACAGCCAACCCATCGCGCCGGTCATGAGCGCGTAGACCACGCCGACGACGAGCAGGCCGAGGTACACGGCTCCGATGGTCATGGCTTCTCTCCCATGAGGGCGCGGCGCACCAGCTCGAGGAGCAGGCCTTCGTCGAGCTGCACCTGCGAGGCCTGCGCCTCTCGCTTGAGCCGCTCGAGCGCGGCCGCGACCTCGCGCGACTCCGCCACGGCCTTGCGCACGAAGACGTCGATCAGCCGGATGCGCGCGATCGGATTCCGCTCGGCGTGGAGCTCCGAGCGCAGCTTCCGCACTTCGTAGCGCCACACCGCCTGCGCTTCGACCGTCTGCACCAGCGCGCCGGCGGCACGCAAGAGCCTCGTCACCTCTGGCGCCGCCGGCTCGAGCGATCTCGCCGGAGCCGGCGCCCGCGAGATATCGTGTTCGTCACGGGCGTCGCGCGCGGGTGACGTCTCGTGCGCGGCTGGCTCAGCCTGGGCGCCGGGCTGGACCGGCGCCGCCACCGGCTCCGGCGAGGCCGCTCGAGCCGGCACCCCCGGCAGCGCCTCGTCCGGCCGCACGATCACCTCGAGCGCGCCCGTGGTGTCGTCCAGCAACAGCCCCCCGATCTCGAGATCGCGCGGCAGCGACGCTGCCGCGCGCAGCACGGCCACCGACGCCTGCACGCCGCGCTTGGGATCCGGAATCGCGCCGGCCCACGCGCGCAGATCGTCCGCGCCGAAGGCGTCGCGCGTCACGCCGCGCGCGCGGAACGCGTCGATGAACCGCGA
>CAYHSN010000508.1:0-2953 GCA_964359235.1 uncultured Vicinamibacterales bacterium
GGGGTCCCCGCCGATGAAGAGTTCGGGTGCGAGGGGTGTGTCCCGACGGGGCAGATCCTGCGCGACATCGCGTCGCTCAGCGCGTTGATCACGATCGAGGAGCACAACCTCGTGCTCGAGCGTGAGCGTGCTGCGACGTACCGCGTCCATCGCGCGCCGACCGTTGCCGTCGTCGGCGATCGTGACCCCGGCATCCGCTTCGCCGGTGCGCCGGGCGGCAACGAACTGATGGCGCTCGTCGACGCGATCCTGCTCGTGTCGACCGGCGGCTCGGGCCTCGCGCCCGGCAGCCGTGCGCTCCTCGCGCAAGTCCAGGCGCCGCTCGATATCCAGGTGTTCGTGACGCCGACCTGACCGCATTGTCCCCAGGCGGTCCGCCTGGCGCACCGGATGGCGTTCGAGAGCGACCAGATCACGGCGACGTCGGTCAACGCGGTCGAGTTCCCCGACCTCGTGAGAAAGTACCGCGTCACCGGCGTCCCGAAGACCGTGGTGAACGAGACGGTCGAGATCCTCGGCGCGCTCCCCGAGGATGAGTTCGTGAGAGAAATCACGAGGGCGCGAGAAGACGCAAAGACGTAGCCACGAAGGCACGAACACACGAAGATGCGTAGCAGCGTGACGCGTGACTCGAGCCCTTTCGTGCCTTCGTGTCTTCGTGGCCTGATCGTGAACTCGAAAGCAAGGTGATCCATGTCTGACTCGCAGATGGTGTGTGTCATCGCGAAGACGGCAGGAACGGGGAACGGGAAACGAGGTCCGGGGAACGAGTAGAGGGCGCGCGCGAGCGGCGTGGGGCGAGGGGGCCCCGCCGATCAAGTAAATGGACACGCTCTCTCATGCCGCCTGGGGTTACGCCACGCTGCACCACGACCGTCGCCTCGCCTGGTGGGGCGCGGGCGCGGCGCCCGATATCCTCGTTCTTCGTCCCGTCGCGAATCGAGGTGGCCATCGAAGAAGGATGGACGGGCCTCGCCGCCGGCCGCGATCCAGCCATCTGGCGGGCCAACGGACCGCCCCTTCCACATGAGCTCGTCGAGGCGTACCATCATGACTACGAACGGCACGCGTCAGACTCCGAGGTCTCAGTCATGAACCGCGTCACTCCAATTCGAACCATCCTGATCGTGCTCCTGTTACTGATCGCGGCGCCAGCCCTTGCGCAGGCGCCCGTGAGCTACCGGCTGTCGTTCCCCGAGCCCGAGCACCGCTTTGCGCAGGTCGAGGCGACGTTTCCCGACGTCCTCAAGGGCCAGCCATTGCGCTTCCGCATGAGCCGCTCGTCGCCGGGCCGCTACGCGCTGCACGAGTTCGCGAAGAACGTCTCCGACGTGCGCGCGTTCGACGGCAAGGGCCTCGAGCTGGTCGTGACGCGCGTCAGCCCGCACGAGTGGAGCGCGTCGGGCCACGACGGCACCGTGCGTGTGACCTACAAGGTGTTCGGCGATCGAGTGGACGGCACGTACCTCGGGATCGACTCGACGCACGCGCACGTGAACATGCCGGCAGCGCTCATGTGGGCCGCCGGGTACGAAGGCCGCCCGGCGCGCGTCCGGTTCGAATCGCCGGATCCGACGTGGACGGTCGCGACGCAGCTCTTCCCGACGACCGACCCGTGGACGTTCACGGCGCCGAACCTCCAGTACCTGATGGACAGCCCGGCTGAGGTCGGCCCGGTCGTGTTCCGCAGCTTCACGGTCGCGAACCCCGACGGGAAGCGATACGAGATTCGCGTGGCCGTGCACGATGCGGCGAGCGAAGCCGACGTGGAGGCCTACGCGGCCGACGTCGAGAAGATCGTCCGCGAGCAGCAGGCGATCTTCGGCGAGCTGCCCGACTACGACGGCGGCACGTACACCTTCCTCGCCGACTACCTGCCGTACGCGGGCGGCGACGGCATGGAGCACAGAAACTCCACGGTCGTGAGCGGCCGCCTGACACTCGCCAACCCGCAGCAGCGCCGCGGCGCGCTCGGCACCGCGTCGCACGAATTCTTCCATTGCTGGAACGTCGAGCGCATCCGCCCGGCCGGGCTCGAACCGTTCGACTTCGCGCGCGAGAACATGTCCGACGGCCTGTGGGTCGCCGAAGGCTTCACCAGTTATTACGGTGGCCTGGCGATGCAGCGCGCCGGCCTCCGCACGCTGCCGCAAACCGTCGCCGGCTTCGGCGGCGCCATCGACGCCATCGTCAACGGCCCTGGCCGGCAGGTCCGGTCGGCCGCCGAGATGAGCCGGATGGCCGCGTTCATCGACGGGTACCGTTCGGGCGATCCGACCGACTTCCAGAACACGATCATTTCGTACTACACGTGGGGATCGGCGCTCGCACTGGGCCTGGACCTGTCGCTGCGCGAGGTCAGCGGCGGCAGGGTGGCGCTGGACGACTACATGCGCGAGCTGTGGCGCGTGCACGGCAAACCGGGCGGACCCGCGCCGGGTCTCGTGGCGAAACCGTACTCGCTGCGCGATCTGCGCGACCGCCTCGCCGAAGTGTCGGGTAGCCGGTCGTTCGCGAACGAGTGGTTCGATCGCTACGTCGAAGGCCGCGACGCGATGGATTACGCGAAGCTGGTCGAGCGCGCGGGTCTCGTGCTGCGCAAGCGCTCGCCCGCGACGCCGTGGCTCGGCCAGTTCACCGTGGAGGTCTCGGAGGCTGGCGCGGCGATCACCGCGTATGTGCCGCCAGGATCGCCGGCCTACGCTGCGGGCCTCGAGTCCGGCGACGTGATCAAGACGCTCGACGGCGAGCCGATCAACGCGGAAGGGAAGTTGCTGGAGATCGTCAAACGGCACAAGCCGGGCGACCAGATCAGGGTGGAGTTCCTGCGCCGCGGCAAGCCCGTGACCTCGACGATCACCTTCGCCGAGCATCCCGGCCTCGAGCTGGCGACGATCGAGTCGGCCGGCGGCACGCTGACCGACGCGCAGAAGGCGTTTCGGGAGGCGTGGCT
>CAYHSN010000509.1:0-2952 GCA_964359235.1 uncultured Vicinamibacterales bacterium
TGTCGCCGCTGGTCGCGTTGAACTCCAACCGTACGGGCGGGGCGAGCGCATCGATGCCGCTCAAGACCCGCCCACCTCGCAGCGCCTCCAACACGACGCGCGCGTCGGCCGCCCCGTCCACCGAGATGACGAGCGGCGCCGTCTGCCGTTCGCTCAGTGGACGATCGAGCTCGGCCCTCACGGCAAACGTCCTGAATGATGCCTCGTACGACGGGACGCGCAGCGGGCTCAGTCTTCCCTCGTTGTACGAATCGCCCCCGATGTCGATGCGTCCGTGCGCGTCCGCCGCCGCCAGCGCGACGACGCGCCGTCGCGCCGTGAGGGCATCCCAGCGCGCCAGCGCCAGCTCAGGTCGATCGAGCAACGAGGCCAGCGCCGCGGCCGGCCGGATCAGATAGACGAACGGCAGCCGCGAGAGCGACGGCCACCGTTCGTCGCGCCACTCCGCGTCGGCGTTCAGCCACTCGAGGCCGTCGAAGGGGGCGGCCCAGTCGGTCCACTGCAGCGCGCGCTTGGCCGACGTCGGGTGCGCCACGATGCCGAACCCGCCGAGCCGTCTCACGTCCTCGACGATGTCGCGCGGCTCGCCGGCGAGCGGGTACGGCGCTGCCGGCATGTCGAGCGCGAGGTAGTGCCCGCCGGACGAACTGATTTCCACGCCGTCGAGGCAGAGCACGCCGTGGCGGTAGACCGGGGGCTCCGGCGTTCGCATCGCATCGCCATGATCGCCGAAGACCACGAACTGCAGGCCCGCGCGCGCCGCGGCGGCCGCGACCTCGTCCATGGTCCCGGCGCCATCGGACCGGTTGGTGTGCACGTGAATCGCGCCGGCAACGACGACGGGCTTCGGCCCGGCCTTCCATGCGGAGTCGTCCAGCGGGACCGCCACGGGCGGAAGTGTCGCCAGAAGCATCGCCACCGCGGCGACGACCGGGACTGCGGTGACGAGCAGCAGGACGTTGCGACGGGACATGAGGCGGATGCGGCTGCCCGTTCCCCGTGCGCTCACGGTCGCGGGTGGAACTTATCGTATACCGTGCGCAGCCGCGCTTCGAGCACGTGCGTGTAGATCTGCGTACTCGACAGGTCGGCATGCCCGAGCATGAGCTGAATCGCGCGCAGGTCGGCGCCTCGCTCGAGCAGGTGCGTGGCAAACGAGTGCCGCAGGACGTGCGGGCTGAGCCCGCCGTGCAACCCCGCCTTCAGGCCGTACGTCTTCAGCGCTTTCCAAAACCCGACGCGCGTCAGCCGGCCGCCGCCACGCGCGTTGACGAACAGCCACGACGACACGCGCTTGCCGGCGAGCGCGGGCCGCCCGTCGCGAAGATACCGGCTCACCCAGCTCGTCGCGTCGTGGCCCATGGGCACGATGCGTTGCTTGTCGCCCTTGCCGGTGCACGTCAGATAGCCCGCCTCAAAGTTCAGGTCGGCGGGCCTCAGGGAGACGAGTTCCGAGACCCGCATGCCGGTCGCGTACAAGAGCTCGACGAGCGCGCGGTCCCGAAGGCCGCGCGCGGTCGCGACATCTGGCTGGGCGATCAGGCGGTCGACCTCCTCGACGCTGAGGAATCTGGGCAGCGCGGGCCAGGCGCGCGGGGCGTGCACGTCCTCGGCGGGGTTGACCTCGACCCGCCGATCGACGATCAGGAACCGGTAGAACCCGCGGAGGCAGGCCACCGCTCGCGCGACCGAACGCGGCGAGAGCCCCGCGCTCATGCGCTGCCGCGCGAACGCTTCGAGATCCTGCCGGCTCAGGTCCTCGACCGCCCGGCCACGCGTGTCAGCGAACGCCGCGAGCTGGGCGAGATCGCGCGCGTAGCTCTCGACGGTGTTCGAGGCGAGCCGGCGCTCGACCCGCAGGTGATCCAGATAGGCGTCGACGGCGGAACTCATGCGGCGCGATTCGTCTCCCGAGCGGGGCTGGACGCGATTGTACGGCAATTGACAGGTGCGGGAACGAAGAGTAGTGTACGCGGTTGCCTCGTATCAGTGACGGGCTCTCATGCCGACCCACTCGAAATGGGAAGATCTCCCGACCGAAGCGATTAATCCGCTCAGCCTCGCGATCGACCAGACGCCGGTTCCCGACATCATCGAGTTGATGGCGGCCGAGGACCGCAAGATGATCGCCGCGGTCCTGCGCGAGAAGGCGCACATCGCGCACGGCGTCCAGATCATCGTCCAGGCCTTGCGCAAGGGCGGGCGCGTGGTGTTCGTCGGCGCCGGCACGAGCGGGCGGCTCGGCATCCTCGAGGCGGCCGAAATGCCCCCGACCTTCGGCACCTCGCCCACACTCGTGCAGGCCGTCATGGCCGGCGGCCAGGCGGCGATCTTCCGCGCGAAGGAAGGGGTCGAGGACAACTACGAAGAAGGCGCTCGCAGCGCCGCCCGCCTGCGCATCTCGCGCAAAGACGTGCTGATCGGCGTCTCCGCGAGCGGCGTGACCCAATTCGTGCGCGGCGCGCTCACACGCGCGCGCAAGTCAGGCGCGAAAGTGATCTTCGTCACCTGCTGGCCCAAGACCGAGTTGCAGGATGTCGTGGATCTGGTCATCACGCCGGCCGTGGGTCCGGAGATCATCGCCGGCTCGACCCGCCTCAAGGCGGGAACCGCGACCAAGCTCGTGCTGAACATGCTGACCACCATCGCGATGATCAAGGTCGGAAAGACCTACGGGAATCTGATGGTGGACGTGCAGACCGGCTCCGAAAAGCTCAGGGATCGCGCCCGCCGCATCCTCGGAGTGGTCTCCGGTCTGGATTCTGACGGTGCAGATCAGCTGCTGCGTCGCGCGAAATGGAACGTCAAAGCCGCGATCGTCATGCAGAAAACCGGGGGCACCTACGCCCAGGCGATCAGGCAGCTCCGCCGGGCCGACGATTCCATCCGCGAGGCCCTCGGCGAGGACATCGAGCCGAGGCTGCGCGAGCTGCTGCAGCCGAAGACCACCGA
>CAYHSN010000510.1:0-2949 GCA_964359235.1 uncultured Vicinamibacterales bacterium
CGGCCGGAACGAGCGGATCGGAGCGACGGAGGGTCGTGAGAGCGGGTGTTATTAGTGCAGCGGCTGTTGGAGGGCCTCGGCGACAAGGCCGACCATGTCGTCGAGGTCGAACGGCTTGTTCACGACCCGGAAGGCCCCGCATTTCAGGGCCTCCTGGGTGAGCTCGGGCGTCCCGTACGCCGTCATGACGATGACGCGGCACTCGGGCGCGACCTGATGGATGGTGCGAAGCAGACCGAGGTCGTGGGAATCCGGCAGACGGATGTCGAGCAGCACCACGCAGACGCCTTCGTGCTCCCGTCCCTGCTCGATGATCCGGAGCGTGCCCTTGCGATCCTGGGCCTCTTGGACGTGATACCCTGCGCGGGAAAGACTCTCGGTGAGCGACCACCGAATCAGGGCCTCGTCATCGACCACGAGCACCTTGTGCGGAGGGGAATTTCCCGGCTGCATAGTGAATATTTCCCGGGTGGAGCCGTCCGGATCGTCTGATTGACTGGTGCCTGACCGCGGATCCAGGTAGTACGCTGCGCCCATGAACCGTATCCCTGACCCCCATCCTTCAAATCTCGCGCCACTATGAGCGGCAGGCCCGCCTCCCCCTCTCGCCACCCCGACCGCGGCCTCATCGCGCTGGCCGTGGCGGTGACGGTCTGCATCTTCGTCACCAGTCTCCAAGCGCCCTTCGAGGTCGCCGTCGGGTCGCTGTACCTCCTCGTCGTGCTGCTCGGCCTGCGCGCGCGTGACCTGCGCTTTCCACTGGGTGCAGCCGGCGCGGCGACGCTCGGCATCGCGGCCAACACGCTCATCGTCCCGACCGGCGACCACTTGATCACCGGCCTGACGAACGGGCTGCTGTCGGCGCTGATGATCTGGATCGCGGCCGTGCTTCTGCGCCGGTACAAGCTCGCCGCGCGCCAGGCGGAGCAGGCCGCGGGGCAGGCCCAGCGGTACCTGGATGTCGCGGGCGTGATCCTGGTCGCGCTCGATCGACAGGGCGACGTCCTGATGATCAACCGCCGGGGCTCGGCCGTGCTCGGCTGCGACGAAGACGAGATCGTCGGGACGAACTGGTTCGACCGTTTCATCCCCGCGCGGATGCGCGACCAGATGAAGGCGGTGCATGCGAAGGTGAGCGCCGCCGAGCCCGGTGTGCAGCACTTCGAGAACCCCGTGGTGACGCGTGCGGGCGAAGAGCGGCTCATCGCCTGGCACAACGCGCTCGTGTACGACGACGCGGGCGGGGTCGTCGGCACCCTCAGCTCCGGCACCGACATCACCGAGCGGCGCGAGGCGGAGCGGCGCCTGGAGTCGTCGCTGAAGGATCTCGGCGACCTCAAGTACGCCCTCGACCAGTCGGCCATCGTCGCGATCACGGACGTGGGCGGCCGCATCAAATACGTCAACGACAAGTTCTGCGAGATCTCCAAGTACTCGCGAGAGGAGATGCTCGGCCAGGACCATCGCCTAATCAACTCGCGCCTCCACTCGAAGGAGTACTTCCGCGAGCTGTGGCACGCGATCGCGATCGGGCGCGTGTGGCGTGGCGAGATCCGTAATCGCGCCAAAGACGGGTCGGCCTACTGGGTGGACACCACAATCGTCCCGTTCATGGACGAGCGCGGCAAGCCGTATCAGTACATGGCCATCCACAGCGACATCACCGAGCGCAAGCGCGCCGAGACGCTCCTGCGTGAGCAGACCACGCTGGCGCGGCTGGGCGAGATGGCGGCCGTCGTGGCGCATGAGGTCAAGAACCCGCTGGCGGGCATCCGCGGCGCGCTGCAGATCATCGGCTCGCGCATGCCGGCCGACAACCGCGATCGGTCCATCCTGAAGGACATCCAGGAGCGTCTCGATGCGCTCAACGAGCTGCTCGAGGACCTGCTGCTCTTCGCGCGGCCGAAGGAACCGAAAGCCGGGCCGGCGCCGGTGATGCCGCTCATCGACACGACGGTGGGTCTGCTCAAGCGCGACCAGGGCATGGCGGGCATCGACGTGTCGGTCCGCGGCGACAACCCGACGGTCCTGGTCGACGCGGAACAGCTCCGCCGTGTGTTCCTGAACCTGCTGATCAACGCCGGTCAGGCGATGGAGGGGCGCGGGTCTATCCAGATCACCGTCGCGGCGACCGACGGGCGCTGCGAGATCGCCGTGCGCGACGAGGGCCCGGGCATTCCACCCGACGTGCTGGAGCGCGTGTTCGAGCCGTTCTTCACGACGAAACACCGCGGCACGGGCCTCGGCCTCCCCACCGCCCGTCGCATCGTCGAACGCCACGGCGGGACGCTCGAAGTGAGTGCACCGCCAAGCGGCGGAACACTGGTCGTGGTGTCGCTGCCGCTGCCGCAGATTCAGGAGACAGGAGACAGGAGACAGCAGACAGAAGGCTGAATTGCATATTTCAGGATTGCATATTGCAGGATTACGGTGTCACGCTGCTCCAATCCTGAAATATGCAATCCTGAAATATGCAATTCCCGAGGAGGCCCTCGTGATCACCATCAAGACCATTCTCGTCCCCACCGATTTCAGCGACGCGTCGGCGGCAGCCCTGGGGTACGCCCGCGCCCTGGCGGAGGCGTTCGGGAGCACCTTGCACCTGCTCCACGTCGTGCAGGATCCCTACGTGCAACCCTGGGCGGCCGAGGCCTTCGGCGTGTCGCTCGCGGGCGTGCTCGAGCGCTGGGAGCAGGATGCGCTCGCGCAACTCGACGCGCTCGTGCCGGAGGCCGAGCGCCAGGCGCACCCGGTGCAGTCGGCCACGCGCGTCGGACATCCCTTCGTGGAGATCCTGAATTACGCCGCCGAGCACCACGTCGACCTGATCGTGATGGGCACGCACGGCCGCGGCGCCGTGGCGCACATGCTGCTCGGCAGCGTCACCGAGAAGGTGATCCGGAAGGCGCCGTGTCCGGTCCTGACTGTAAGACCGAAGTAGTTCAAGGT
>CAYHSN010000511.1:0-2941 GCA_964359235.1 uncultured Vicinamibacterales bacterium
TCTTCGCGCGGGACGACGAGGCGCGCCGGCGAGGTGTCACGCTGATGCCCGGCGTGGGGTTCGACGTGGTGCCGACCGACTGCTTGGCGCGCTACGTCTCGGAACGCGTCCCCGGCGCGACCGAGCTGGAGCTCGCCATCACCGAGACGGGGGGCAGCCCGAGCGCGGGTACCTTGCAGACCGTCCTCGAGCACCTTCCCCGGGGCGGTCTCGCACGGCGTGGCGGCGCACCAGAGTTCGCCCCGCGAGCCCCACAATCAGCGTTTCTAGCGGTGACTTCCGCGCCACGTGACGTCTCGCCATGGGTTGTGAATATCTGACGTACCCGGCGCATCCAATCGGCATGACGATCGCCAGCGACTCCGAGGCGCGCCTGCCCGAGGTGGAATCGAGTACCCGGGCCACGACGCGGTGGTTCTCGCCGATCGGCGGGGTCCACTACGCGCAGGATGCCGTGCGCGTCTACGTCGGCGACACACTCATCGGCGAGTTCGAGCCCGACGATGTCGTGGAGCGCGACCTGGTGCTCACCGCCCTGGCTGGCGACCCGAAGGTTCATCTCGGGCGGCTGGCCGCAGCGTTCGATATCTCCTCCGAGATGCTGCGTCGCATCCGCCGGATTCGTCAGACTGCGGGCATCAAGGCGCTGGTGGTGCGAGGTCGTCGCGGCACCAAGCCTCGGTTGAGCGAGAAGCAGCAATCGAAGATCGAGGCGAAGTTCGAAGCGGGAGTGTCGATCGACGGTGTGCTGGTGGTGGAGGGGCGGCGGTGGAAGGCGTCGCGCGCGACGATCGGTCGGGTTCACAAGGCGTGGACGTCGCGCAGAGCGGCGAGCGCGCAGCCTGCAGTGCCGTCCGAAGATGTCGCGACGACGCGCGACCCCGAGCTGCCGTTCGCGCAGCCGCCGCAGATGAGCGTAGCGGAGTCACTGGACGCGGGCGCCCCCGGCGAGGCGGCGGCGGCTCCGGAGCAGGCGGAGCCACGCGCGGCCGACAGCACTGAAGCGCGAGAGCTGAGCACATCGAGCGTGGTGTCGGCAGGCCCGGTCAAGGAGGAGAAGGGCAGCGACGACGATATCGCTGCCGGCGAGGTGCGGTCGTGCGCGGTGATGCAGCACGCGGGCACCTGGCTGCTGATCGCGATGGCGGCGCGGCTGGGGCTGCACGCGGCGGCGGAAGCGTTCGGTGAGGATCGCGTTCTGCGCTCGGCGCTGCGCATCGCGCTCGACGCGTGCATCGCTGCGCTCGCGATCGGTGAGAAGTGCATCGAGGGAGTGCGGCGCCTCGCGACGCCGAGTGGCGGCGCGCTGATGCGTGCCGATCATCCGCCGGCCGCAACGTGGGTGCGCCGCGTGCTGGGTGCGTTCGCCGCCGCGGGTGGCGCGGCACAGTTTCATCTCCGCATGCTGGGCAACTACTTGCGCGCGCACGAGCGCGGCGACGAGCAGGAGCCCGAGGTCTTGTACGTCGATAACCACTTGCGTCCGTACACCGGCAAGGCGGTGATTCGCCGCGGCTGGCGGATGAAGGACAAGCGCGTGGTGCCAGGCTGCACGGACTTCTACGTGCACGACGGCGAGGGAAGTCCAGTCTACCGCTTCACGTCGCCCGCGCACGCCTCGCTCACCGAACACCTGGCGCCCGTCGCGCGCCTGTTGCGGCTCGCGCTCGGTGACGCGCAGAAGATCCTGCTCGTGTTCGATCGTGGCGGTTCGTTTCCGACCGCGATGGCGACACTGCGCGACGAGGGCTTCGAGTTCGTGACCTACGAGCGAAAGCCCTACGCGCTGTTCGCGAGCGCCGAGTTCACCGAGACGATCACGATCGACGCGGAGCAGTACGGGATTTACGAAGACCGCAAGCGAAACCTGCGCAATAAGCTTGGGCGTGTGCGGCGCCTCGCCGTGCGGACGCCCGAAGGCCGACAGATCAACCTTCTCGCCGTCTCGGAGCAGCCGGCCGAATGGCTCGTCGCGAAGATGTTCGGTCGTTGGGTGCAGGAGAACTCATTCAAACACGGCGTCGAGCGCTGGGGCATCAACCAGCTCGACGGCCGAACGACCCAGCACTACCCGCCGGATGCGATCATCCCGAACCCAGCGCATCGCAGGTTGACCAACGCACGGCGCATCGCGCAGGTGCGCGAAGGCGATGCGCGACGCGAACTGGCGCGACTCAAGAAGGAAGATCCGAAGCGCGCGAAGTACCAGCGCGCAATCGACGAGGCGATCGAGGAGCAAGACGCGATCGCGGCGCGACTGCCGGCGGCGCCGAAGCACACGCGACTCGCGGACTCAGAACTGGCGGGCACGCTCGTGCATCACACCGTGGAGTACAAGCTCGCGATCGACACCGTGCGCATCGCTTGCGCGAATGCCGAGGCCGACTTCGCGGCAACCCTCGCCCCGCACATGCGACAGCCCGGCCAAGCGAAGCGCGCGCTGCGCAACCTGTTCCTTGCGCCCGGGCGCGTGCGCGTGAACGAGCGGTCGATCGCGATCGAACTAATGCCAGCCTGCACGCGATCGGAACGCGCCGCCCTCCAGCGTCTGCTCGCGACGGTAAACACATGGCAGCTCAAGCTGCCGGGCGATGCCGCCGCCCGGCGACTCGTATTCAAAGCCCAACTCACGTGAGACGGCGGGGGCGAAGTCTGGAGCGCGAGCCGGACGTAGTCGCCCGAGTCCCAGTAGGCGGCGCCTCGCGTGCCGATCCAGAACGCCGAAGCGAGCGCCGCGACGGCCACGAGCGCGAGGTCGCGTGGTCGCGTCCCCAGGGAGCCTCCCCCGTCGTCGTTGTGGCGGGGATCCATACGGTGGTCATCATAGACCGAACCCAACCCGAAACTCGTCGCCGGGGCGGACCTGTCTGCCTCCGAGGAGCGCCCTGGACCTGGCTCGGGCTCCGTGCGTTTCTGTTTAGGCGCTCTTTCGACGCTGATC
>CAYHSN010000512.1:0-2937 GCA_964359235.1 uncultured Vicinamibacterales bacterium
TCCAGGAACTTCTTGTCAGAAAAACAAGATCTTGCGGGTTTGTATTACGGAGGAACTGACCGCGGACGTCACGGAGGACACGGAGAAAACAACTCTTGTTGGGCCCTGTGATCTCCGTGGGCTCCGTGCGCTCCGCGGTCTTAGCCCCGGCGCGTTCCGTGTTCTCCGCGTTCTCCGCGTTCTCCGTGGTGTGATCCTCCGTGCCCTCCGTGGTGAACCCTCCGGGATCTCCCTACCCGAATCTCCCCGTCACGTAATCCTCCGTCAGCTTCTCCCGCGGCGCCGTGAAGATCTGGTCCGTCGCGCCGAATTCCACCAGCCGGCCCATCCAGAAAAACGCCGTCTCGTCCGACACGCGCGCCGCCTGCTGCA
This sequence comes from uncultured Vicinamibacterales bacterium, assembly GCA_964359235.1. Classification (GTDB taxonomy): domain Bacteria; phylum Acidobacteriota; class Vicinamibacteria; order Vicinamibacterales; family JAHECP01; genus CAYHSN01. The sequence continues at coordinate 373 of CAYHSN010000512.1, forward strand.
TGTTGTGGGTCACGATGACGATGGTGTACCGCGCCTTGAGCTGGTAGATCAGCTCCTCGATGCGCTGCGTCGCGATCGGGTCGAGCGCCGACGCCGGTTCGTCCATCAGCAGGATCTCCGGCTGCACCGCCAGCGCGCGGGCGATGCAGAGCCGCTGCTGCTGGCCGCCGGAGAGCGCGAGCGCCGATTCGTGCAGCCGGTCTTTCACTTCGTCCCAGAGCGCCGCCGACTTCAGGCTCTCCTCGACGCGCCCCTGCAGATCCGGCCGGCTCGTCGTCAGGCCGTTGATGCGCAGGCCGTACGCGACGTTCTCGAAGACCGACTTCGGGAACGGGTTCGACTTCTGGAAGACCATGCCCACCCGGCGGCGCAGGTCGACGACATCGGTGGCCGGTGCGTAGATGTCCTGACCGCCGATCTGCACGCGTCCCTCGATGCGGGTGCCCGGAATGATGTCGTTCATCCGGTTCAACACGCGCAGGAACGTGCTCTTGCCGCAGCCCGATGGGCCGATGCACGCCGTCACGAGATTGGGTCGGATCCCGATCGAGATGTCCTCGAGCGCGCGCGTCGGACCGTAGAAGAAGTTGAGGCGCTCGACCTCGATCTGCATCGGCCCGGCGGCAGACGGCTGCGCGCCGGGGATCGAGGTCCGCGCCGAGCGCGAGGGCACAGACGGCATCGCGGGCGTCACGCGGTCCTCTGTTTCTGAGCGCGGTCGCGCAGCAGGATCGCCGCCGCGTTCATGACCAGCAGCAGCGCCAGCAAGACCAGGATGCCGGCCGCCGCGTTCTGCAGGAAGCCGGCCTGCGGGCGCGACACCCAGTTGAAGATCTGGATCGGCAGCACCGTGAACGGCGATCGCAGGCCGTCGGGCACGAACGGCACGTAGGTGAGGGCGCCGATCGTGATGAGCGGCGCCGTCTCGCCGATGGCCCGCGACAGGGCGAGGATCAGGCCGGTCAGGATCCCGGGCAGCGCCGACGGCAGCACCTGGTGCCAGATGGTCTGCCACTTCGTGGCGCCCAGCGCGTACGAACCTTCGCGCAGCGACTTCGGCACCGCCCGCAGCGCCTCGCGCGTCGACAGGATCACGACGGGCAGCACGAGCAGCGCAAGCGTGGCCGCGCCGGCGATCACGCTGCGCCCGAGCGCGAGCGTCCGCACGAAGAGCCAGAGGCCGAGCAGGCCGTAGATGATCGACGGCACGCCGGCCAGGTTGGCGATGTTGATCTCCACGATGCGCGACCAGCGGGTTCGCGCGCCGTACTCCTCGAGATGGATCGCCGCGGCGACACCGAGCGGCAAGGCCATCGCGGCCGTGAGGACGATCACGTAGGCGCTGCCCACCAGGGCCGGCAGGATGCCCGCGTCGGCGGCCCGCCGAGACGGGAAGCTCGTCAGGAAGCTCCACGACAGCCGGCCCGCGCCGTCGAGGACGGCGTCGAGGATCAGGGCGGCGAGGGCGCCGAGCGCGAGCAGCATCACGGCGAGCCCCGCGCCGTGCAGGAATCGGTCGCCAATCCAGGCGCGTCGCGGCCGCCCCAACAACACGCGCCAGATCCCGGCGTTCGTCTGCCCGTTCATGCCCTCAAGCTCTCAATCGGCAATCTGCAATCCACAATCCGCAATCTCAGGAGTACTCTTCCCGGAACCGCTCCCTCAGCCAATTGCTGGCCAGATTCAGCACGAACGTGCCGAGGAAGAGCAGCATCCCGACCGCGAAGATCGTCTTGAACTCGAGCGTTCCGGCCGGCGTGTCGCCCAAACTGACCTGGACGATGTAGGCCGTCATCGTCTCGAGGGGCACGAGGGGATTGAAGGTGAGCCGCGGCTGCTGGCCGGCCGCAATCGCCACGATCATCGTCTCGCCGATCGCGCGCGAGACGGCGAGCACCGCCGCCGCTGAGATGCCGGAGAAGGCCGCGGGCACCACCACACGCAGGGTCGTCTGCATGCGCGTCGCGCCGAGCGCGTACGCGCCCTCGCGCAGCCCGTTCGGCACGCTGTGGAGTGCGTCTTCCGAGAGTGACGAGACGAGCGGCAGGATCATCACGCCCATCACGATGCCCGGGCCGAGCGCGTTGAACCCGGCCAGCCCGGGAATCAGCTTCTGCAGGAGCGGCGTCACGAACAGGAGCGCGAAGTAGCCGTAGACCACCGTCGGGACGCCCGCGAGGACCTCGAGCATCGGCTTCACGATCCGGCGAACGCCCGGGCGTGCGTACTCGCTCAGATAGATCGCGCTCAGCAGGCCGGCCGGGAGCGCCACCAGCATCGCGATGGCCGACACGAGCACCGTGCCGGCCACGAGCGGCAGCACGCCGAACTTCTTGTCGAAGAAGAGCGGCGTCCACACCGTGCCGAACAGGAAGTGTGTCAGACGGACTTCGCGCAGAAACTCGATCGTTTCGACGAGCAGCACCAACACGATGCCGGCCGTCACGAGCACGGACACGCCCGCCGAGAGCGCCAGCGCGCGCTCGATTCCGAATTCGACCCGGCGGCGCACAACGCGATTCATTCTTGAGTTCAAGGTCCTGTGTTCGTTCCGTGTTCGTTTCG
>CAYHSN010000513.1:0-2933 GCA_964359235.1 uncultured Vicinamibacterales bacterium
CGTCCGGTCCCTCAAGTGAAGACGAGCGTCGTGTCCTTGCCGAACTCGGGCAGGCGCGACTCGACCTCGGCCAGCGGGATGTGGATGGCGCCGGGGATCGTCTCCTTCTCGAACGACGCCGTCGGGCGGACGTCGATGATGACGATCTTCTGCCCCTGATCGAGCGCCTGCTTGACCGCGTCGGGCGCGATCTCGGTCGCGCCGATGGCGCGGCCATTCGCCGGATCGACGGGAAACCGCGGCTGTGGCGCGGGGGCCTGCGGCGGGATCTGCACCAGAGCCCAGACCGCGAGGATCGCGAGGTCCATGCTCCCCTCCTGTGAAAGATGCCCCTATTCTACTTGTTTCCGCGCACGTGGAGTCCCACCGTGAAGCTCCGGCCGCGCGGTTTGTCGGAACCTTGCTCTACGGCCTGCAGCCGCGCGACCCGTTCACGCTCGCGGCCGCCGCCGCGGTACTCGCCTCCGTGGGCGCGCTCGCCGGGTGGCTGCCCGCGCGGCGGGCGGCGCGCATCGATCCGATGGAGGTCCTGCGCGAGGCGTGACCGCGCGAGGCTCGCACCGATCGTAGGGTCCGGCTTCCCTGGCCCGAGCCCAGTCGAGGGCAGCCGGACCAGACAGGGCCGCCTGAAGGCGGCCCCTACGCCGATTCGTTCACACGCTCTTCAGGTCCGCCGACTGCCGACCGCGGAACGCGCTGAAAGCTGAGAGCTGAAAGCTAAGAGCTGAGAGCTGGCGGTTCTTGTCACAGCCTCTTCAGCCCTGCGTGCCGCCCGCGCGCAGGTCGTGGAGGATCGTCAGGATCTCGTCGCGGAACTCGGCCGGCGCCTGCACGATTCCCCAACCCTTCTGAAGCTGGAACACGCCGTCGTACGCCTGATCGTGGTAGCTCCGAATGACGTGCGGGATCTCGCGCGCGTGCAGTTCCGCTTCTAGCAGGCGCGCTTCGATCTCATGCTCGAGGACAGCGATCTTCTCCACGTCGCTCATCGGCGGGCCCGTCGGACAGGGGTGGCCCAGACCTGTGCCACCCCTGCCATCAGCTCTCTAGAAGATGAACTTCACCGCCAGTTGCACCTGGCGCGGATCGCCGACGCCCGTGCGCAGGAAGCCGTCGAAGTTGAACAGCGCCGGCGTGCTGAGCGGGTTGATGTTGTTCGCGTTGTTGAACGTGTTGAACATCTCCAGGATCGGGATGAGCTGCCAGCCGTTCCCGAAGCGGATCGGCCGCATCAGCCGCCAGTCGAACGTGAAGAACTCGTTGTCCTTCCGCTCGCCGTTGCGGCCGCGGTCGGTGCCGTTGAGGATGCGCGGGGACGCCGTGATCGGCTGCGCGCCGCGGTACTGCACGCGCGCGTTGAGCTGGACGCCGCCCTTCACGTCGAAGAAGCCGAAGACGTTGAACTTGTGGCGGATGTCCCGATCCGACGGCCCCCAGTCCTTCGACAGATCGAAGAAGTTGAAGCTCCGATCGGTGAACGGATCGCGCTCGTTCGAGTCGTCATCCTCGTCCTTCGAGAGCACGTAGTTGCCCTCGAGCTGGTAGCCCTTCGAGAAACGCTTGCGCAAGCCGACCGTCATGGCGCGGTACTTCGAGCCGCCGCGGCTGTTGGTCACCATCACCTCGCCAAGCTGCAGGCCCCACGGGGACCCGGTGTAGACGTAGGTGTTGCCCGTGTTCGGGCCCTGGTCGCAGCACACCGGACCGCTCCGGTTGTAGTTGAGGAAGCGCGTCAGGTTGTTGGCTTTCGCGTACGTCACGTCGATGTAAGCCGCCCAGTCGGGCCGCAGCTCCCGCTCGTAGGCGAAGTTGAACGCGTAGACGTGCGGGTTCTTGTAGTTCTTGTCGAACACGCGCACGCCGGTGAAGAGCGGGAACTGCCCTGCCGGCACGGGCGCCGGCGTGAGCACGCCGGGCCAGGTCGGCGTCGGCGCGCCGAACGCGGTGAGCAGACCCGTGTTCACGAACAGCGTCTGCTGCTGGAGCCCGTTGGTCGTGACCGATCCGACCTGGCTCAGCATGTTCTGCCGCGCGTAGTAGACGCCCGCGCTCGCGCGCACCACCGACTTGCCGTCGCCCTTCACGTCCCAGGCGAGGCCGAGACGCGGCTGGACCATCTTCCACTGGTCGGGGATCGTGCCGTCCGACGGGAAGTTCGGATCGCTGAGGTACCGTCCGTACGCGGTCGTCGCCGGATCGACGGTTTCCGGCATGAGCTGCGCGTCCCAGCGCAGGCCGTAGTTGAACGTGACGTTCGGCCGGATCTGCCACTGGTCCTGCACGAACAGCGAGAACTCCTCGTTCGCGATCACCGAGGCGCCCGCCGCGTCGGTCGCGGGGCCCGTGCGGCCCGCACCCTGCAGGTAGAACAGGAGCGGCCCGCCTGTCGCCGTCGTCCCCGCCGGACACGGCGTGGGCGCCGTCACGTACGTGCCGTTCGAGCAGGCCACCGTGGCCGGTCCGAACCCGCCTGCCGCCGCCGGCGAGGCGTAGCGCAGGAACCCGCTCACGCCGTCGAACAAGTAGCGCCCGGTGAAGAAGCCGCGGAACACCTGATCGTTGAGCGTGTGCATCCACTCGCCGCCGAACTTGAACGTGTGCTTGCCCACGACGAGCGACAGGTTGTTCTTGATCTGGGTGCGCCAGATGAGCTCGTCCACGTTCGGCTGCAGGAAGAACGGGTTGCCGAAGCGGAAACTGGGCCCGAAGCCCATGCCCGTGTCGGCCGCGAGCTTCGACGAGACCGCCGTGCGCGGGCGTGTCTCGCGCGAGTACGAGAAGTGCGCCTCGTTGAGCATCTTCGACGACAACGTCGTGAACCAGTTCAGGTTGACGACGTTGATCCGGGCCGGATCGCCTTCGATGCCGTTGGCGGAGCTGCCGTAGGTCGCGACGTCGAACGTCTCGTTCTCCTTGCGCGAGTGGTTGAAGTT
>CAYHSN010000514.1:0-2925 GCA_964359235.1 uncultured Vicinamibacterales bacterium
GACGAAGTCACAGATGAGGTGATCGACTCAGCGAACTCAGTGGTGTTCGATCAGGCGGAAAACCGGCTGCACACGCAGAAGGCGCTGCTGGCGATGCTGGTGGGACAGAGACCAACGAAGGAACGAGGAGCGAGGGACGAGGAACGAGGGGTGATGAACGGGTAAGACCGGGCGGGGACGAGCCGGACCGAGTGAGGAACGAAGGACGGTCGTCACGACTCGTTCCTCATTCCTCGTTCCTGCAGAGATCCTACTTCGCCACCATCATCGCCGTGACGGTGATCGTCTTCTTCCCGTCGTGCTCCATCACCTCGCCCTTGGCCTCGACCTGCTTGGCGACGAACTCGATGAGCTTCTTGTTGTTCTCCTTCGCGTAGTCGCCGGCGATCAGGTACACGCCGTCCGACGTCAGGATCCCCATCTGGTTGCCGCGCTTCGCGCAGGACAGCGCGCACTGCTCGTGGTCCTTCCCGACCTGCGAGTTGTCCGACGTGTAGCACTTGACGTCGATCACTTCGCCCTTGACGGTCTTCTCGGCGGCCAGCATCGGCGCGGCGACGAACGCGATGGCCATCGTGCACGCAAGCATCTTCTTCATGCGGGGCTCTCCTCCTGAGGCGGCTCGGGCTGGCTCCGACCGCGCGACCGTTCAGTCGGCGCCGGGAACCAGCCCTCGCCAGTGTCCGAACTGTGTTGTGACCTGGTCCTATCTATACTAGACGACGCGCGGGCGCCCGACCAGGGGATCGGGGCGCATCCGAGGCGCCGGGGGTTGTTGCCGTACTGGCCAAGAACACCCCGGCAGGGGCGCCTATTCCCGGCGGCGGCCCCGGGCCGGCTGAAGCCGGCCCCTACATCTGAAGGCGTGGGGGCCGCCTTCAGGCGGCCCGATCCCCGTCTGTCTTCCCACACAAGGAGCCACCTCATGCGATCGCCCTTGCAGATAGTCGCCGTCGGACTAGCCGCTGCCCTGGGCCTTACCGCGCCACACGCTCAGCAGGCGCGGGTCCCGACCGTCGATCAGCTCCTCGAGCTGAAGCGCGCCGGCTCGCCCGCGATGTCGGCAGACGGCCGGTTTGTCGCCTACACGATTCGCGAGACCGACTGGGAAGACGACGCCTACGAGACGCAGATCTGGGTGGCGGACGCGAAGACCGGCGAGACGCGGCAGCTCACCCGCGGCGACAAGTCGAGCAGCTCGCCGGCGTGGTCGCCCGACGGGCGGTGGCTCGCGTTCGCGTCCGACCGCGGCGGCAAACAGCAGATCTATCGCCTCGATCCGACGGGGGGCGAGGCCGAGGCGCTGACATCGGGCGACGACGGTGTGGCCGGTTTCGCGTGGTCGCCAGACGGCGCGTCGATCGCCTTCGCAATGATCGACCCGAAGGCCGACGCGCTGAAGGATCGCGACAAGAAGTACGGCGAGTTCGACATCGTCGACCAGGATCATCGGATGACGCACCTCCACGTCCTGGACGTCGCGACGAAGAAGACGCGCCGTCTGACCGAAGGGCCGTTCACCGTCGGTCAGTTCTCCTGGTCGCCCGACGGCACCGCCATCGCGTTCGATCACCGGATCAACTCCGACCCCGCAAGCAGCGGCACGGCCGACATCTCCATCGTCAGCGTGGCCGGCGGCGCCGTGCGGCCGCTCGTGAAGCAGGACGCGCCCGACGGCAACCCGAAGTGGTCGCCTGACGGATCGCGCATCGCGTTCCAGACGTCGATGGCGAACCCGTGGCACTACTTCACGAACGGCCTCATCGCGACGATTCCCGCCGCGGGCGGTGCGATCGACGTCCTGACGAAGGATTTCGACGAGGATCCGCAGCTTGTCGCCTGGAGCCCGTCGGGCATGTTCTTCAGCGCGTCGCAGAAGACGTGGTCGCACCTGTTCCGCCTCGATCCGGCCACGAAGAAGTACTCGCGCGTCAATCCCACCGTCGAGACCATGCTCTCGGGCTTCAGCTTCTCGAAGGACTTCGGCACGGTCGCCTACGTCGTCAGCGACGCGAAGACGTATCCGGAGATCGCCGTGGCGCCCGTTGCGACGATGAGCGAGAAGACGCTCACCAACCTGGGCGCGCAGCTCGACGGGTGGGCGCCCGGCGCGAGCGAGATCGTCTCGTGGAAGAGCACGGATGGCACCGTCATCGAAGGCGCGCTGCACAAGCCGGTCGGCTTCCAGCCCGGCAGGCGCTATCCGCTGCTCGTCGTCATTCACGGCGGTCCGACCGCCGTGTCGCGCCCCGCGCGGATCGTCGCATCGTCCACGTATCCGATTCCGATCTGGCAGGCGAAGGGCGCGTTCGTGCTCGAGCCGAACTACCGTGGCAGCGCGGGCTACAGCGAGAAGTTCCGTTCGCTGAACGTCCGCAACCTCGGTGTCGGCGATGCGTGGGACGTCATTTCAGGGATCGACTCTCTCGTCGCGCAGGGGCTCGCCGACAACGACGAGGTCGGCGCGATGGGTTGGAGCCAGGGCGGCTACATCTCGGCGTTTCTCACCACGCACGACAGCGCGCGGTTCAAGGCGATCTCGGTGGGCGCGGGGATCTCCGACTGGATGACGTACTACGTGAACACGGACATTCATCCGTTCACGCGGCAGTACCTGAAGGCGACGCCGTGGGACGATCCCGACATCTACGCGAAGACCTCGCCCATCACCTACATCAAGGGCGCGAAGGCGCCGACGCTCATCCAGCACGGTGAGCTCGATCGCCGCGTGCCGATCCCGAACGCCTACGAGCTGTATCAGGGTCTCCAGGACGTCGGCGTTCCGGTGAAGCTCATCGTCTACAAGGGGTTCGGACACGGGTTGACGAAGCCGAAGGCCAACCGCGCGGCGATGGAGCACAATCTGGAGTGGTTCGACAAGTACCTGTTTCGCGAGAACTGATGACTGACAACTGATGACTGATA
>CAYHSN010000515.1:0-2919 GCA_964359235.1 uncultured Vicinamibacterales bacterium
CAGGATGCCGAAGCTCGCCAGCAGCCACGCCGCCCACGCGCGGTCCACGCCGGCGACGACGCCGGCGGCGAGCGTCGCCGCGCCGAGGAACGCAATCGCGCCGAAGAAGCGCGACCCACCGACCGCGAGCTCGACGTTCGCTGTGGCGTGCGCTATGGTTGTCCCGCCGGCCTGGCCGAAGCCGCCAACGCCTGCAGCGAGCGGACGTACAGGATCACCCGCCATCGATCCTCCCGAGAGATCTGCGACGCGTACGACGCCATGTTGTTCTGGCCGTAGGTCAGGATGTGGAAGAGCTGGCCGTCCTTCAGCGTGATCGCATGGTCCGCCACGAGCGCGAACGGCGGCGGCAGGCCGCGCTTGACAGCCAGCCCGTCGCCGCGCCCGCCGGCCCCGTGGCACGGCACGCAGAAGTTGGTGAACACCTGCTCGCCGCGCGCGAGCGCCTTCGCGTCATCCCGGCCGAACGGGCTCCGCAGCTCCTCGCCGGCGCGCACGGCGTCGGGCGCCGTCGCCGCGTAGTGCAGCGGCAGCCACCCGCGCGGAATCGTGCCCGGCGGCGGCGCCTGCAGCGTCTTCCCGTCGGGGAACACCGCGTTGGCCGCAAACGCGTTGGCGCGCGGCGCGTGCGCCATGTCGGGGAAGAACTCGACGTTGGGCTGGTGCACGTCGCGGCGCGAGGCCCACATGACGCCGAACGACGCCACGAAGGCGAGCGCGAGCAGCGCGTTGAGGCGACCGACCGGCATCTACGGCACCTCCTGCAGATCGCGTTCTTCGACCTCGACGGCGTGGTGCCGCTCCAGCAGGCGCCGCACGCGCCCGACGTCGAAGCTGGCGTCGGTCTGCTCGAGGAGCAACACGAAGCGGTCGTCGGTGACGCGCGGGTGAATGACCGCCGCCTTGCGCCAGGGCCGCAGCTTCGCGACGAGCAGGAACGCGAAAACCGTGCTGACGCCGGCAAAGAGCACCATCACCTCGAAGGTGACGGGCACGAACGCCGGCAGCGAGTTCCAGGGCTTGCCGCCCACGTTGATCGGCCACGACACGGCCGTCGTCCAGTACTCGAACCAGACCTTCAGGACCGCGCCGAGAAGACCGAGCAGGAAGCACACCCACGGCAGACGCGACGGCTGCAGCGCCATCGCCTGGTCGAGGCCGTGCACCGCGTAGGGCGTGTACACGTCGAGGATCGTCAGACCGTCGCGGCGCGCCGCGTCGGTGGCGGTCAGGATGTCCTCTTCGCGCGAGAAGACGCCAATCATGGTTCGACGAGCCATGATCACGCTTCCATACCGGCCAGCGCCGGTGTCTGACCGGTCCGGACCTCGGCGGCGTGCGCCGGCGCGGCGGCGGGCGTGCCGATCACGCCTTTGACTTCCGCGATGGCGATCACCGGCACGAACCGGCAGAACAGAAGAAACGCAGTGAAGAAGAGGCCCAAGCTGCCGAGGAGCGTCGCCACTTCAATCGACGTGGGGGAGTAGCTCGACCAGCTCGACGGCAGGTAGTCGCGGTGCAGCGACGACACCACGATGACGAAGCGCTCGAACCACATGCCCACGTTGACGAAGAGCGTCAGGACGAACACGAGCCCGAACCGCCGGCGCACCGCCTTGAACCAGAAGAACTGCGGCGTGATCACGTTGCAGCTCACCATGGTCCAGTACGCCCACGCCATGGGGCCCAGCGCGCGGTTCTTGAACACGAACTGCTCGTACTGGTTGGCCGAGTAGAGCGCGGTGAAGAACTCGGTGGCGTACGCCAGCCCGACGATGCCGCTCGTGAGGATGATGAGCTTGCACATCACGTCCACGTGCCGCTCGGTGATATAGGCCTGCAACCCCATTGTCGATCGCGCGACGAGCATGAGCGTGAGCACCATCGCCATGCCGGAGAAGATGGCGCCGGCGACGAAGTAGGGCGGGAAGATCGTCGCGTGCCAGCCCGGGATGACGGAGGTCGCGAAGTCCCAGCTCACGATCGTGTGCACCGAGACGACGAGCGGCGTCGCGAGGCCGGCGAGCAGGAGGTAGACGATCTCGTAACGCCGCCACGTGCGGTACGAGCCGTTCCAGCCGAGGCTGAAGATCTCGTAGATGCGGCGGCGCAGGCCGGACTTCGTCCGATCGCGCGCCGTCGCGAGATCGGGAATCAAGCCGACGTACCAGAAGACCGCCGAGATCGTGAAGTAGGTGCCGATCGCGAAGAAGTCCCACACGAGCGGCGATCGGAAGTTGATCCACAGCGATCCGCGCGTGTTGGGGTAGGGGACGATCCAGAAGAACAGCCACGGCCGGCCCATGTGGATGATCGGGAAGAGCCCCGCGCACATGACGGCGAAGAGCGTCATGGCTTCGGCCGCGCGGTTCACCGACGTGCGCCAGCGCTGGCGGAACAGGAACAGGATCGCCGAGATGAGCGTGCCGGCGTGGCCGATGCCGATCCAGAACACGAAGTTCGTGATGTCGAAGGCCCAGCCGATCGTGCGGTTGAGGCCCCACGTACCGATGCCGGTCGCGATCTGATAGCCGACCGCGGCGACGCCGAGCGCCAGGAGCGCGAGCGCCGGCAGGAACCCCGCCCACCACAACAGCGTCGGCCGCCCGTCGAGCGGGCGGCAGATATCCTCGGTCACTTGCGACAGCGACCTGCCCTGGATGAGGGCCTCACGACCGGGGTGCATCAGGGCTTCATGCATTCAGAGGTTCCAACTAGCTATCAGCTTTCAGCATCTGCGTGTCCACGAGGTTCTTTCTGATAGCTGAGAGCTGAGAGCTTTGTATCAGCCATTCGTCGCTTCGCCTTTCGGCTCGCGATTCCTCACGACCGCCAGATAGCCGACGTTGGGCCGTTCGTTCAGATCCTCGAGCACCTGGAAGTGCCGGCCATCCTCCACGAGCGTCGCGATGCGGCTCT
>CAYHSN010000516.1:0-2900 GCA_964359235.1 uncultured Vicinamibacterales bacterium
GCGTGGGATCGCCGCGGCTCGGCGCCGCCTTCGACCACACCGCGCGCGGCGTCGATGAGCACCGCGGCCGCGTAGCCGTACCGCACCTCGCCCTTCCGGCCGATCTTCTGGAACCGGTGCCCGCGCGCCTCGAGGTCCGCGAGGATTCGACGCGGGATACGGTCCTCGATCTGCGTGCGCGCGATCGCGCCGCTCGGATCGGACGGATCCCGCCCGACGAGAAATCGCGGCGCCTCGACCGCGCGCTGCATCGGCATGCCCGAATCGACGACGTTGGTGATGATGTTGAACACCGCCGGCGAAATCCACGCGTTGCCGGCGGCGGCGACGGCCAGCCGCGGCACCGCGGCCCCGCTCGCGCTTGCCGGCGGGTTCTCCCCCCTGAAGAGCAGCGTCGGCACGCTCGAAGACGAGGACCGCGTGAGCGGCAGGAGCTGGCCGTACGTGCCGGGCGCCGTGCGGTTCGACCGCAGATGATTGTTGTAGAGGAACCCCAGTCCGTCCGACACGTAGAAGTTGCCACCCCACGTACTCAGCGTCTGCGTGACGGCGATCATGTTGCCGTCGGCGTCGGCCACCGCAAACGCGGTGGTGCCGCGCCCGATCCGCTCGGTCGGCGGCCCGCCCTCCCCGAATCCCGGCGACCGGTAGCGCGAGGCCTTCCTCGGATCGATCCGCGTGAACAGCGCCGCCGCGTGCGACAGCTCGAGGTGATCGCCGAGATCGATCGGCCAGCGATCGGGATCCGCAATGCGCCGGATCTGATCCCGCACTTTGCCCACCTCGATCAGGTAATGCAAGAAATCCGCATCGGTCGTGTACGACGCGCCGGCACGAGGCGCGTAGCGATCGAGAATCTGCAGCGTCTCGATCATCGCCGCCCCTGACGACACCGGCGGCGGCGCCGAGTAGACCAGATGTCCGCGATACCGGCCCGACAGCGGCCGGCGCTCGATCGCCCGATACTGCGCCAGATCGTCCGTCGTCATGATGCCGCCGTTCCTCTGCAGATCGGCCGCGATGCGCCGCGCCAAGTCGCCCTCGTAGAACGACCGCCCGCCCTCGCTCGCGATCGCGCGCAGCGTGCTCCCGTAATCGCGATTCACGAACCGGTCGCCCGGCTTCGGCACCTTGCCGCCCGGCAGGAAGATCCGGCTCGCGGCCTCGTGCTTCTCGAGATACCGGCGGCCTTCGGCGAGGCTCGTCGGCAGCGCTTCGTCCAGCACGTAGCCGTCCTCGGCGTAGCGGATCGCCGGCGCGACGAGATCCGCCCACGCGACCTTGCCACTCGCGTAGCGCCTGTACAGATGATCGAGACCCGCCACGACGCCCGGGATGTTCGGCGCGGCCGCGCCGTCGGCGACCAGCCGCCCGTCCCTGAAGATCCTCGAGTTGTCGATCGTGGCGTGCGCGGGCGTCTGATCCTTGTAGTCGATGACGACCGGCTCGGTCATGCCCTTGAGATACAGGATGGCCATGCCGTCGCCACCAACGCCGGATGCGTCAGGCTCGACCACGCCCAGGGCGAACGACACCGCGATCGCCGCGTCCACGATGTTGCCGCCACGCGCGAGCGTGTCGGCGCCGGCCTGCGAGGCGAGCGGGTGCCCGGACACGACAACGGCGCGCGGCGAGACGACGGCAGGCTTGATGAGCGGCTGCTCGGCGACGAGCGCGTCGATGGCGTCCTCGAGCGCCGCCGCGTCCGGCGCGGCCTCGGCTTGCGGCCGGTACGTGTCGCGCAGCCGTTCCCACTCCTCCGACACCGGCGGGCGCGCGTAGTAGAGATCCCGCAGCAGCGTCCACACGCGATCGAACGCGAGCGCGCGGCGCGCGGGCGGAAGCGCGCTGTCAGGTTCGATCGCGCGGGCGCCTTCGTCGGCGGGCATCGGCGCGGGTACAGTCCAGAGTCCGAAGGCCTGGCCCTCGAAGAGCGGCGGTGGCTCGACCTCACTTCGGAGGGGATTGCCGTTGTACCCGGGCTCGGGCGGCGGCACCGACGCGATCAGGATGGTGCGGCCGTCGGGCGACCACGCCGGCGTGCCGCCGTGCCGCGACACGAGCACGGGCGGGGCGGCGGGCCGCCGTCCGACACGCTCAGGGCGGGCCCCTTCGACAGGCTCAGGGCGGGTGGCGCCCAACGCGGCGCTTGTCCCGGCATCCGCCTCGTCGCCAGCGTCGCGTGCCGGCGGACTCACGTCGGCGACCCACACCGAGCCGAGCCCTTCGCGCACGGCGAAGTACGCCACGCGGTCGCTCGCCGGCGCCCACGCGGGCCAAGCTTCGATCCCGCGGGCGTCGGCGACGCGGAACGGCCGGGGCCCGCCGCGCGGGCTCTTCGATTCCGCGCCCGTATTGCTCTTCAGCGCCGCCTGCAGATCGAGCACCCACACGTCGGGCTCGAGTGACTCGCTGTCGCGGTCGGACACGTACGCGATCCAGCGGCCGTCGGGCGAGACACGCGGCTGGATCTCATCCTCATTGTCCGTGTCGGTCAGGCGCGTCGGGGACGGGTTGATCGGCGTGGGCACGCGTGCCTCGGACGCCGGGCTGACCGGACTGACGGGCGGACTGATGTAGAGATCCCACTGTGCGTCTTCGCGATGCGCGAAGACGAGGCGGTTGTCGGCGGTCCACGACGGCGCTCGCTCGTCGCCGGAGAGCGCCGTCACGCGCGTGGCGGGTCCGCCTTTCGCCGGTACCACGTACAGGTCGAAGTCCTGGCCCGCGTCGGCGGCGAACGCGACCAGACTACCGTCGCGCGACCACGCCGGCTCGCGCTCCACTCGCCCGCGCGCCGCATCGTCCGTGGTGAGCGGCGCTGCCTTCCGCCCGTCGGGCGCCATCACCCAGATCTGATCGAGCCGCGACACCGCGATGCGCTTGCCGTCGGGCGCCCA
>CAYHSN010000517.1:0-2894 GCA_964359235.1 uncultured Vicinamibacterales bacterium
CTACGGCGTCAAACGACGGTTGTCGCGCGCCCGTGCGGCCCACGTAGGCCCGTCTGCCACCTACGCCGCGCGCCGGCGTGACTGCCAGCGCGGGGCGCGGCTTCGCACCTCGGCGGCGACTCGCTGCTGCATGGCTTCGGTTCGGACGAGGTCGCGATCAGCCTTGGGCAGCGAACGGCTGACAATCTCGCCGCCGCCTGGCGCTCGTGACGCGGCGGCACGGAGACGGGCCGGCAGAGACATGCTCCGCTCGTCGGCATCGAGGTTGGCGAAGGCGCGGGGAAGATCGGCGAGGGTGCCGCAGACGGCGGCCACGTAGTCGGGGCGCGTGAGGTTGCGGGCGAGGACCGCCTCGGCGGGGAGCTGCTCGAAGTCCTGGGTAAGCACCTTGCGGCCGGAGCGGCGGCGCTCCCCGTGCTTGATCTCGTGCCAGAAGCTCTCGAGGATAACGTTGGTGCGCTCGACGAGGCGGATGCCGCCGCCGGCGTCCGGCGGCAGGGATATGGTGTGGCCCCAGAGGGATGGACCGTGGCGATCGATGTGATCGAGGATCATGTCGATGGCCTTGCGCTCATCCTTTGCGGGGCCGCGCTCGGGGCGACGCTTGGCGAGGGAGCGGGTGAGCTTCTCGAGTGCGGTCTTCACGTCGCGCAGCTCGACGATCTGCTCCTCGGCGGCGACCCCACCGGCGAGGACCGCGAGCTTTTTTGGGCGCAGGCGGAGGGCCTCGCGCAGCTCGTCGTGAAGGCGCGCCCGGCGCTCGAGCGTCCTGGCGGGAAGCTGGAAGGGTAGCTCGCTGCGGACCACCGCGACGACGGCGTGGAGCCGCTCGAGCGCCTGGTGGGCGCGGACGTCGTCATAGGGCTTCCACAGCAGGGACTCGATGGCCCTCAAGGCGCGAAGACAGCGCCGGTAGAGGTCGATGAAGGGCCGGTCGAAGGGAAAGCCCGCGTCGGTGCCGTCGTGGGGATAATCGAGGATCCACTGGCCGAGGGCGCGCACCACGGCCAGACCGGCTTTCCCGGCGGGCAGGCGGAAGCCTTCGTCCTTGCCTGCGAGCCAGTCGGCGACGTCGCGGCGGGCCTTTGCGACCTCGGTGCCGAGGCTGCGGCCGAGATCGCGCGTCAAGGCTCGGAGTCGCGTCTGCACGGAGAAGCGCCGGAAGAGCTCGCGCAGCTCGTCGTGCGCGGGGCCGAGCAGATCCTTGCCGATGTCCTTGAGGAAGTGCAGGTGGCAGCCCAGCACCGGCACCTTGCGTGCGAACCCGGCGACGAGGTCCCTCGCCGCCTCGATGACGGCCTTGCCGAGGTCGCGCATCACGGCGCAGGGCTCGCCGAAGCGCGCGACCACGGCACGCAGCCTGGGGAGGATGGCGTCGGCGCGCTCCGTCGGGATCTTCCACGCACCGAGTGCCCAGCCCCGCCAGCCGGCGTAGGCGCAAAGGAGCGTCCCCTGGCCGTCCTCGCCGGTAGCGTCGATGTGGAGCGGCCACCCGCCGTCCTGCTCGAGGATCCGGCGGAGCTCGCCGGCGCGTGACTGGTGGAGCGCGTCGAGGTAGACGAGGAAGCGGCGGGCCAGATCGCTGACCTCGCCCGAGGAGAGCGAGAGGCCGTACTTCTGCGCGAGCGCCGTCACGATCTCCGCGCGCTGCCGGAAGTGGACGAAGCGCTCGACGCCGACGAAGGTCATGACGTCGTAGCCGACGGTGCTGCGGGGGAGCAGGAGCGCGGCGACCTCGGGCTGGCGTCGAATCAGCGCTCGCGCGGGCTCGCCCTCGGGGCCGGGCTTCTTGCATCCGGCCGCGCAGACATGGACGGTCTCGCTCACCTCGAAGACGCCGTGGGCCAGCGTCATGCCGCCGTGTCGGGCGGTCTTCTGCACGTGCATCGGGCCGGCGCACGCCGGGCAGGGGCCAGCGGTCGCGACCGCATGCACGAGCACGCCGGCGGTGCTGCGGAGCTCCGCGTGGCGCTGCTTCTCGAGGTCGGCAACCGCGCACCTCAGCGCGGCGAGCGTCGCGAGCGCGAGCGTGTTTTTTTTTCAAGACCGTGCCGCACGAACACCGCGCTCACCTCGGCCTCGCTGGCCCGGATGCCACGCGCCCCGAGCTGCGCCGCTACCGTGGCGGGGTCGGGCAGTGACAGCCGCGCGCAATGGATCACCTCGACGAGTACATCTACCTCGAGCGTCGGCGCTATCGGGACGGGCGCCGCTAGCCCGGCGGCCACGAGCGCGCGCCGTCGCTCGAGCTGCTTGGCCGCCTGCGCCCGTGGCGCAGCCACGTACACGTACTCGGCCGCGATGACCTCGCGTCCCAACTGCTCGTCTTCCACCAGGTTGAGCAGGGGATTGTGGACGCGCACTCCCAGCCTCAGCTGAAGCTCACGCTGCGTGCGGCCCGCCTCGGAGAGCTCGACGAGGCGCCGCACCGTCTCCTTGAGCGTGCCGTCACGCGAGAAGCCGATGCCCTGGTAGCGCCACAACCCGTCAACGTCGAAGACGGCCACCGACGCCAACGTGTAGAAGCGACCCGTGTGGGTGTAGCTCGACAAGTAGCCGAGCACGTCCAGGTCGCGGAACAGGCTGCGCCGCGATCGGCCGCCGATGGCGCGCTCGAGCGCGCGCATCTCCATCACGGGCGTCTTGCGAAACAGGTCGGCGACCTGCCGCGCAGCGGACACGGGACTCACAAAGTTTTCCCTGTGGCAACAAGAGGACTCATCAGTCCTCATTTTGCCATTCAGGGCCTGCCTTGTCCACTCTCCGCCGCCCGCCCCTGTCGAGAACTAGGTTGGAGGTCCCGTCCTTCCTGGCAACTTCAGGACTGGGCGACTTGAACTACGGCGAGCAATGTCAGTTAGTTATGTGACGGCAACCGTCGGTTGACGCCGTAG
>CAYHSN010000518.1:0-2891 GCA_964359235.1 uncultured Vicinamibacterales bacterium
GGTGGGTTTTGACGCATCAAGGCTAGATGGCAGGCTAACGGCGAATGACCGATCGCGGCTCGACGCTGCAGTCACTGATGTACAGGCCCTGCCCAGAACGGCTCCGCCTGCGCCCAGGCGTCCTCGGTCGCCGGCGCGTTGCCCCACGGCACGAGTGCGGCCGAGACGACGAGGCGCGGCCTGAAATCGCGCGAGACTCGTCTCGTTGTACCCCACACTCGCACCGGTCGCGGCCGTCTGGCCCGAGACGGAGATCTCCGGGTAACGGATCCGGTCCAGGTGCAGGCCGTCGATGTCGTAGTTGGCGACCAGGTGCCTCAGGACGCGCACGGTGTACGCCGCCGCGCCCGGATGTCCGGGATCGATCCAGAACTCGGCGCCGAACCGGTAGCCGCCGAAGCTGGTGGCGCTCCCGTCGGGCAAGAGTGTGCGAGTGTGCGTGTCAGCTTTACACGACAAAGCTGATATGCTATGGTGCTGGCCGTTGGGCCAGCCCGATGGCCCGTCGACGACCAGCCGCCCTCGTGGGACACCGCCGTATGACCGCCGCGCCGTTCGAACTGACCCTCGAACTCCAACCCCGCGCGCGCTTCGACGCCATCGATGTGCGCGAGCGCGTGTCCCGGCTGCACGGCGACGCGCTGGACGCGTATCCGCGGACGGTCTATTGCTCGTTCCACACCACGGCCGGCTATCTCGACCAGGGCCTGGCCGCGCGATTGAATCGCAAGGGTCTCCACGGGTACATCGACGCGTTCCGCGCGCTCTTCCCGGAGGGCGCCGGCTACCGCCACGACGCGCTCGACGAGCGAAGGGAGCTCTCTGACGAGCAGCGCCAGATCGAGCCGAGAAACGCCGATTCACACCTGGCGTTCATCGCGGCGGGCCTGCGCACCTGCGTGTCGTACGTGAACTGGCGCGGCACGCCGGTGTCGTTTGTCGACCTCGACGGCGTGTACGAAGGCCGTGCCCGGCGGCGCCAGACGAGCATCGTCGGGTACCACGGTGAAGCCCGGGTCGAGCGGATCCGCGTGAGCGTTCCGGTTTCAGGCCATCCCATCGATTCGATCAATCTCAAGGATCCGCGCCTGGGCCTCTACGATCAGTTCGGCGACCTCATCGCGCGCCACGGCGTGACGAAGGGGCGGCTGCGCCTCGAGCTCGCCCACGGTGAGCGTCAAGCCGGCCTCACGGTGAACGAGTACGAGACGCTGCTCATGCGGCACGACCTCGTCGAGGTTCTGCGCAACCCGATCCGCTTCATGGCCGAGAAGAGCCGGCACGCGCTGAGGGATCCGCGGGCGATCCCGAGCAAGACACTCGGCTACGCGAAGTACGATCTGGTGCGCGCGCTCAATCAGTTCGTCGAGGCGCTCGGTCTCAGCGAGTCGCTGATCGAGCGCATGCTCGCGCGCGCCATGGCGCTGCCCGCCGAGCGCTTTCTCCGCATGAAGCGATCGGTGAGCCTGCTGGTCTCCGATCGCAGCGCCCCCGGCCACGGCGCCATCGTGGAAGGCACCTACCAGAGCCCCATCCTGGTCCAGTGGCACCAGGCCCCCGGAAGGGTCAGACACCTCGACGTCACGCTCGACCGCTTCGTTTGACACGCTCGGTAAGGCCGCGCCCCTCACGCTCATCGGTCACGGGGTCGGTTACCGGTCACCATGGTCACACGCGGCCAGCGCGTCACGCAGATCGCCGCCGCCGCGTTGGCGGCGGCCGCGGCGGCCTGCGGCGGGGGTATGCCTGCCGGTCCCACGGCGCCGTCGCCGACCGCGACAACCGTGCCGATCATGGGCGCGGCCCGGCTCAGTGCCGCGCAGCTCGTCGCGTGGTTCAACGGTCGTCAGCCGCGGCCGCCCGGTCTGTACGCGGCGACGGTGCCGGTCGAGACGCTGGCGCAGCTCTACATCGAGGAGGGGGCGGCCGAAGGCGTGACGGGCGATGTCGCCTTCATGCAAGGCATCGTCGAGACGGGATGGTTCCGATTCAGCGGATCCGTTCCGGCCTGGACGAACAACTTCGCCGGGATGGGCGCCACCGACACGAACCCGAATCCGGTGGCGTTTCCGGACGCGCCTACCGGCGTGCGCGCGCAGATCCAGCATCTGCGCGCGTACGGCGACCCCGGGGCTTACGCGTGCACCGTGCCCCCGTTGCACAACCCCTGCGTCGATCCCAGGTTCGATCTGGTCGTGCCGAAGGGGAAGGCCCCGACGTGGAATCAGATGGGCAACGGGAACTGGGCGACTTCAGCCACCTACGCGACCACGATCCTCACCCTCTACGACGAGGCCAAGGGGTTCAACGGAGTCCGGTAGCCCCGGAAGAACGCGCCCGCCTGCACGCTCTCGCTCGCGACCGGGCGAGCTGGCCGGGTGACGCTCACCCACGCCAGCCGCGCGACGGGCGCGTGAACCGGGCGGGCAGCGCAGGCTTGTTCTCAGTCGGGGCGGCGGGCTCTCCTGACGCCGCGGCGGTCTCGGCGTCGAGCTCCTCGTCTTTCGGCAGACCTTCCAGCTGATCCACGAACATCAGCGAATGGTGCGAGGGGATCTCGAACTTCTTCCCGCAGGTCTTGCAGATCACTTCGTCATCGAGCCGCAGCAGGTGATCGCGCAGCTTGGCGAACCTGGCGCGGTCGTGCTCGTCGGCGCCG
This sequence comes from uncultured Vicinamibacterales bacterium, assembly GCA_964359235.1. Taxonomy (GTDB): domain Bacteria; phylum Acidobacteriota; class Vicinamibacteria; order Vicinamibacterales; family JAHECP01; genus CAYHSN01. The sequence goes on from CAYHSN010000518.1 coordinate 2,660, forward strand.
GGTGGGAGCCGGTCTTTCTTCGCGCGGCGCACCCATCGGATGCTGTAGTCGCTCGTGCGCCGGCACTTCGGGCACTGGTAGCGGCCCGGCCGTGTCTCGGGTTTCTCGAAGAAGAAGGCGCGTTCGTCCAGAGCCATTGACTGATCTTAGCAAACGAGCGCTGAAGAATGGCGTGGCGCGTCGTTCGCGTGGAACATCGCGCCCGCAGTCCGGGCGGTTCCGAGCAGGAGCC
>CAYHSN010000519.1:0-2883 GCA_964359235.1 uncultured Vicinamibacterales bacterium
GCGCTCGTAAGATTAGAGCTTCCGCCGAGCGGGGATCGGGCTGAAGAGAGGGTGGCCTTGAGAAAGAAGATCGGTGAGTGCCTCATCCAGGCGGGGTTGATCACCGAAGACGACCTTCAGACCGCGCTCACCGAGCACAAGCGCACCGGCGAGCGGCTCGGGTCGGTCCTGGTTCGGATGAATCTGGCTACCGAGAAGCAGATCACCAAGGCGCTCGCCTACCAGCTCGGGTTTCCCTACGTCAGCCTCGCCGACGAACCGCCCGACCCGAACGCCATCGTCCTCATCCCCAAGGAAGTCGCGATCAAGCGCGTCTGCGTCGCGGTGAAGCTGGAGAAGAACCTGCTCACCGTGGCGATGTCGGACCCGCTGCTGTTCAGCCTGGTTCAGGATCTGGAATTCCAGACGGGCTACCGCATCAGACAGGTGGTCGCCACGCGCTCGGACATCCTGCAGGCCATCGAGACCGGCTACCCGGACAAGGCGCTGGCGCGCTACAGCAGCACGGTGTCCGGCGGGGGCCTGGTGACGCGCGTGCCGCCGCCGGGCGCGCGCCCCGCGCCGGCCGAGCCGGCTCAACCTGGCGGCGCGCTCGCGCGCCGCACCTTCGATGAGGATGTCTTCGAAGGGCTGGCGCCAGCGACGCAGGAAGCGAGCGAGGCCGCGCCGATTGTCGACCTGGTCGACCTCGTGATCAACAGCGCGGTGACGAGCCGGGCGAGCGACATTCACATCGAGCCGCAGGAAAAGGGCGTGCTCGTGCGGCACCGGCTGGACGGCATCCTCAAGGAAGTGATGGACCTGCCGAAGTGGGTCCTCGACGGCCTGGTCGCCCGCATGAAGATCATGGCGGGCATGGACATCGCCGAGAAGCGCCTGCCGCAGGACGGGCGCCTGCGCATCAAGACCGACGATGGCAAGGAAGTCGACTTCCGCGTCTCGTCGCTGCGCACGCTGTTCGGCGAGAAGATCGTGCTGCGCGTGCTCGACAACCGGAAGGGGGCGCCGCCGCTCGAGGAGCTGGGCTTCTCGTCGACTGCGCTCGAGGAGCTGCGCCACTTCCTCAAGCACCAGCACGGCATGATCCTCGTCGTCGGGCCGACGGGCAGCGGCAAGACGACGACGCTGAGCTCGGCGCTGACATCGATCCGATCGGGCCGCACGAACATCATCACCATCGAAGACCCGATCGAGTACCAGATCCCCGGCGTCAACCAGACGCAGATCAACGAGAAGGCGAAGCTCACCTTTGCGCACGCGCTGCGCGCGATCCTGCGGCAGGATCCCGACGTCATCCTGGTGGGCGAGATCCGCGACCAGGAGACGGCGCGCATCGCCGCCCAGGCCGCGCAGACGGGCCACCTCGTGCTTTCGACGCTCCACACCGATGATGCGCCGTCGACCGTGACACGTCTCATGGACATAGGCATCGAGCCCTACGTGATCGCGTCGGCGCTTGTCGGCGTCGTCGCGCAACGGCTGGTGCGGCGGCTGTGCCCGGACTGCCGGCGCCAGTACACGCCGTCGGCCGAGACGCTGCGCGCGCTCAACACCTCGGAAGCCGACGCCGCGCAGTTCGTCTTCTACCGGGCGGTCGGGTGCGATCAGTGCAATCACACCGGGTATCGCGGCCGGATCGCGCTCTACGAAGTGATGCGCGTGACCGACAAGATGCGCCGGCTCATCGCGCAGCGCGCGGGCGAGGAGGCGGTGCGCGAGGCGGCGGTCGGGGCGAGCATGGCCAATCTTGGCGAGGATGGTCTGGCGAAGGTCAAGGCCGGTGTCACGACGCCCGAAGAGCTGCTGCGCGTCGTGACCGAAGTGCGAGAAATGCGCACGCTCTGTCCGGGATGCGGCGGCGCGGTGGCGATGGACTACGTGGTCTGTCCGAACTGCGCGCACAGGCTGAGCGGCGGCTGTCCGAAGTGCGGGCGCGCGCTCCAGCCGGGCTGGAATTTCTGCCCGTTCTGCACCGCGACGACCGCGAGCCGGCCTTCGCGGCCTCTGCGCGCCGCCAAGCGGCGGCTCGAGCTGCCGGCCTCGTCCAAGGTCACCGAGTTCAAGAAGGCCTGACCCGCACGTGATCCGCGGGCGCGCCGTCGCTTCGTAACCCGTGAAGACCCACTACGACCTGCTCGATGTGGCGCCCGATGCGCCGTCCGACGAGATCAAACGAGCCTTCCGCCGTGAGATCGCGCGGTACCACCCCGACAAGGTCCAGCATCTCGGACAGGAGTTCCAGTCGCTTGCCGCCGGCCGCGCGGCGGAATTGACCGAGGCGTATCGCGTCCTGATGGACGCTTCGACGCGCGCCGCGTACGACGAGCAGGTCAGGAGCGGGACCGCGCCGCAACCCCAACGTCCGGCTTCAGGCGCCTCGCCCGGCGCGGCGGCGCGGCCGGCCGAATCGGAGCAGGCCGCGCGCGCGCCGCAGCCGCCGCCGCGCGAGGAAGCGCCCGCCGAGCCTCAGGCCGACACGCGGAGCTTCAAGCAGGAACGCCAGTCGCGCGACGACTTCGTGCGCAAGGCAGCCGTCACGCGCATGCGTGAGGCGATCAGCGGCGCGCTCGGGCGGACCGAAGCGCTCGCCGTTGCTGGCTTCGATGTGTCGTGCCGGTACAAGGCGAAGCGCGCGCTTTTCAAGAAGAGCGAACCGGATCTGCGCGTCCTCGCACGCTACGTGCCGAGCGTCGATGCCGCCGCGATCGACGAAACCTGGCCTCTGGCCACGCGCGCCGTCGCCCGCCCCGACGAATCGGTGTGCGTGTTTCTGATGGGCTCGGGCCTCGCTTCACGTACCGAGCTGGCCTCGGCGATTACCGAGCAGCGCCGGAAGACGCGGGGTCGCGCCCCGCTCGTCTTCGTGCCGCTCGACGTGCGCGA
>CAYHSN010000520.1:0-2877 GCA_964359235.1 uncultured Vicinamibacterales bacterium
GCCGTGGGGCCGGCACTCCGCGTCGGGACGGGCGACGTTCACCTTTATCCCCTAGGGCCGCCGATCCCGGAGGGGGCGATCCACCGATGTCTTCCGCCACCGCACCAGTTCGGCCGCCGAAGCCACGCCCGGAACCCGCCGGGCCGGTGGCCTCGCGTGTGTCGCCGCCCGCGCGCCCGCCGCTGCGCGACAACCCGCGGCTCATCCTGCTGGCCATTGTGCTGCTCATTGCCGCGCTCGTGGCCATGGTCGCCCTCGCGGATCGCTCGACGGACTTCACGCCGGACTTCTTGAGCGAGGTCGTGCTGTACGCGCTGTCGGTCGCCGATCTCACGATGCTGGTCGCGCTGGCGTTCGTGCTGGCGCGCAACGTCATCAAGCTGTTCGTCGAGCGCCGCCGGTCGCTGCCCTTCGCCCGGTTCCGCGGGAAGCTGGTGACCGCGCTCCTCGGCCTGACGATCATCCCGTCGGTGCTGGTGCTCGTCGTCGGCAGCGAGCTCATCAGCAACAGCGCGACCCGGTGGTTCAGCGCGCCGATCGAGGACGTGCTCACCTCGGCCAACCAGATTGCGGGCGACTACTACCAGGAGCGGGGGACGATTGTGAGCGACCACGCCGCGCGCATCGCGCGGGCGCTGCCGGCCGCGCTCGTCGCGAGCGGCGACGTCGCGGCGGTGCGCGACGCGATTGCCCCCGAGGTGACGACGCAGCGACTCGGCATGGTCGAGGTCTACCAGATCCGGACCGATCGCGGACCGCGCCCCGAGGTCGTGCCGCTCGTGGCGGTCGAAGCCTCGTCGCTGCCGCGCGATCACGTGCGCGCGTCGGCCGAGCGGCTGGCGGCGCGCGTGGCGGCGGAGGGTGCCGGCGCGCAGGCGCGCGATCGTCTCGACAGCGGCGGCGAACTGGTTCGCGCGGCGGCACTCGTGCGGGACGCGGCCGGACCGGTGGTGGGCGTCGTGGTCGCGTCCGATCATCTGTCGGGGGACCTGGCGAGTCACTCGCGCCGCATCACCGCGGCCTACGAGGCCTACAGCCAGTTGAAGGTGCTGCAACGCCCCCTCGAGGGCGTCTATCTGTCGTTCTTCCTCATGGTCACGCTGATGATTCTCGTGAGCGCGACCTGGATGGGGCTCTACATCGCGAAACGGATTACGCGTCCCGTGCAGGCGCTGGCGGCAGGCGCCCGCGAGATCGGCGCGGGCCACCTGGATCATCGCATCGAGCCCGAGACCGCCGACGAGTTCGGCGCGCTCGTCGAGGCGTTCAACGCGATGGCCGGCGAGTTGGCGGTCAGCCGCCGGAAGGTGGAGCGCGCGCGGCTCGACCTGGAACGCAAGAGCCAGGAGATCGACGAGCGGCGGCGCTACTTCGAGACCATCCTCGAGCGGATCGCGACAGGCGTCGTCGCCATCGGACCCGACGGCCGCGTGAGCGCGATGAACGGCGCGGCGGTCCGGTTGCTGGGGTTCGAGAAGGTCCCGGTGGGCGAGCTGGCGAGCGCCGTCTTCGATCGCGAAGATCTGGATCCGCTGCGCGCGCTGGTCGAAACCCGCAGCGGCGGAACTGCCGCGGCCCAGGAAATCACCCTGGCGCGGGACGGCCAGGAGGTGCGCCTCGCGGTCGCCGCCACCGCGTTCCAGAGCGAGACGGGCGGCATCGAGGGCAAGGTGGTGGTGCTGGACGACGTGACGCCGCTCATCCGGGCGCAGCGCGTGGCGGCCTGGCGCGATGTGGCCCGGCGTCTCGCGCACGAGATCAAGAACCCCCTCACGCCGATTCAGCTCTGCGCCGAGCGGTTGCGCCGGCACTTCGGTGCCGCGCCGGCGCCGGCGCGCGAGCTCGTCGAGGAGTGCACGAGCACGATTATCGGCGAGGTGGAGTCGCTCAAGGCGCTCGTCGACGAGTTCGCGCAGTTCGCGCGCATGCCCGCGCCGCGCACGGTCCCGACAGACCTGCACGCGTTGCTCGACGACACGCTGGCCCTCTACAACGGCCTGCTGCGGACGATCCGGATCGAGCGCGCGTACGCCGCGACAGTTCCCGCCGTGCGCGTGGATCCCGAGCAGATCCGGCGCGTCATCATCAACCTGGTGGACAACGCCGTCGAGGCGCTCGGCGGCCCCAACACCTCGTCGCCGTCGGCGCGACCGGGCCTCATCGTTCTGGGCACCGCGCACGATCCGACCAACGCCGTCGTGCGCATCGTCGTGGCGGACAACGGGCCCGGGATTCCCGAAGGCGATCGCGACAAGCTGTTCATGCCGTACTATTCGACCAAGAAACGCGGGTCCGGGCTCGGGCTGGCGATCGTCCGCCGCATCGTGGCGGAACATGGTGGCAGCATCGAGGTCGGCGACAACGCACCGTCGGGGACGCGGTTCACGATTGAGTTGCCGTGCTGAAACACACCCTCCTGATCGTTGACGACGAGGCAGGCGTGAGGTCCGCGCTGAGCGGCGTATTCCGCGACGAAGGCTGGAGCGCCGACGCGGTGGACAGCGGGGAAGCCTGTCTGGACCGCGTGACCCGTGAGGCGTACGACGTCATCGTGCTGGACATCTGGCTGCCGGGCATGGACGGGCTCGCGACGCTCGCGCGGCTGAAGGAGCGGCGCCTCGACGCCGAGGTCGTGATGATCTCGGGACACGGCAGCATCGAGTCGGCGGTCCGGGCGATCAAGATGGGCGCGTTCGACTTCGTCGAGAAGCCGCTCTCGCTCGAGAAGACCGTGCTCGTCGTCCGCAACGCGCTCCGCCAGCGCGATCTCGAGGCCGAGAACCGCGCGTTGCGCGCGCAGGCCGACCGCAAGCTGGCCATGGTCGGCGAGAGCTACGTGATGGGCATGCACAGCGCGACCGGCGCCTATCCGCAGGT
>CAYHSN010000521.1:0-2876 GCA_964359235.1 uncultured Vicinamibacterales bacterium
GCGTGCGTCAACCGCGTTGGCGTGTCGGTCGCCGAGACGGTGCTGGAGCAGCTCGCCGCCGCGGAGGCTGTCCTGACATCCGACGAGAAGGATCTCGGCGTGGCGCTCGTGGATATCGGCGGCGGCACGACCGATTTCGCGATCTTCGAGCGCGGCAGCCTGTGGCACACCGGCGTGGTGCCGGTGGCCGGCGACCACTTCACGAGCGACATCGCGGTGGGGCTGCGCACGCCCATTCCTGACGCGGAAAAGATCAAGCGCCGCTCGGGCTGCGCGCTCTCGTCGATGGTGGGCGAGGAGGAGACGCTCGACGTGGCGAGCGTCGGCGGCCGCAAGCCGCGCCTGCTCGCGCGCCGCATCCTCTCCGAGATCCTGCAGCCGCGCGCCGAGGAAGTGTTCCATCTGCTCTGGGACGAGATCCGCAAGGCCGGCTACGAGAAGGCGCTCCATTCCGGCATCGTGCTGACCGGCGGCGGCGCGATGCTCGAGGGCATGGCCGAGATCGCCGAGCAGATCTTCGATCTGCCGATCCGCCGCGGCGCGCCGGCCGGCCTCGGCGGGCTGGCCGATCATGTGAGCAGCCCCGCGCACGCCACGGCGGTCGGGCTGGTGATGTACGCGCACCGGAACGCCGCGGCCCGGCAGGAGCCGGTCGGGCACGGTCCGCTGAAGCGCTTGCGCATGTTGTTCAAAGAATTCTTCTGACGAGGGGGGCCAGGCATGGCAGAGTCGCACGAGAAGAACATGGGCGCGGCGTTCGAGAAGCCGAACCTCCGGTTGAAGCTGGAGGAAGAGCGCCGGACCGGCGCGCGCATCAAGGTGATCGGCGTCGGCGGAGGCGGCGGCAACGCCGTCACCCGGATGGTGCAGGCCGGCTTCGAGGGCGTCGAGTTCCTCGTGGCGAACACCGACGCGCAGGCCCTGCGGATCAGCGCCGCGCCCGTCAAGCTGCAGATCGGCAGCCGGCTGACCAAGGGGCTCGGGGCCGGGGCCGATCCGACCATCGGACGCGAAGCGGCGCTCGAGGACACCGACATGGTCATCGAGGCGCTCGACGGCGCCGACATGGTCTTCGTGACGACAGGGCTCGGCGGCGGCACCGGCACGGGCGCCGCGCCGGTCAACGCCAGCCTTGCGAGCGAGCTCGGCGCGCTGACGATCGCCGTCGTGACCAAGCCGTTCAAGTTCGAAGGCAGGAAACGGATGACGCAGGCCGAGCGCGGCCTCGCGGAGCTGCGCGAGTGCGTGGACACGGTCATCACGATCCCGAACGAGCGGTTGCTGACGACCATCACGCGCACCACCTCCATGACGGAGGCCTTTGCGACCGCGGACGATGTTCTGCGCCAGGCGATCCAGGGGATCTCCGATCTCATCCTCGTGCCCGGGCTGATCAACCTGGACTTCGCCGACGTGAAGACGATCATGGCCGGCATGGGTATGGCGATCATGGGCACGGGCGTCGGCGAGGGACAATCGCGCGCGATGGACGCGGCCAACTTCGCCGTTTCGAGCCCGCTGCTCGAGGACGCGTCGGTCAAGGGCGCGCGCGGCGTGATCATCAACGTCACCGGCGGCCCGGATCTGTCGCTCCTCGAGGTGAGCGAGGCGTCGGCGATCATCCAGGAGGCGGCGCACGAAGAGGCCCACATCATCTTCGGCGCGGTCATCGATCCGAAGATGCAGGGCAAGGTGAAGATCACGGTCATCGCTACGGGCTTCGATCGTGATCGCGCCGTGAAGCCCGTCGCGGCCGCCAGCCAGACGCCAGTCGATCTGTCGGCATACTCCTCGTGGCGTCAGGAGTCCGAAGAGCGCGCGGTCGCGGCGGGCGGCGGCGGCCGCCTGGCGATCATCCGGCGTCCGGCGCTGGATCTGCCGCCGGTCGCGGCCCCAGCGCCGGCCGAGAGTCGGAGTGAGGGTCCGGGCGCGGAGTTCGAGCCGGCATCGCCGCTCGACGTGCCGGCGTTCCTGCGCCGCCAGAGCGAGGGATGACGCGGGCGCGTTTCCCTCGCGAACGAGGCGCCGCCAAGGCGCCTGCGATCCGCGTGATAGACTAGGAACACCCAGGGGATACGAGAACGGCGACGGCGGAGCCGCATCTGCCGGACCGGGCCGGCTCCTTCCTCGTATCCGTTCATCCGCCGGTCTCCCGGCGATCATCATGACGCTCTGGCAACAGCGGGATCGCGCGCGCGGGGCCCTCGCCCGCGAAGTGGGCTACGTCCGCAAGCCCCACGGCGGACGGCTGCGCGTCGCCCTCGCGTTTCCGAACACGTACTTCGTCGGGATGTCCAACCTGGGTTTCCAGACGGTCTACCGGTTGTTCAACGCGCTGGACGACGTGGTGTGCGAGCGTGTGTTTCTGCCCCCGAAACAGGAGCTTCGCGCGCAGCTTCAACGCGGCACGCCGGTCGTCACGCTCGAATCGCAAACACCAGTGGCGGACTTCGACGTCCTGGCGTTTTCGGTTTCGTTCGAGTGGGACTACACCAACGTCCTCACGATGCTGCGGCTGTCGGGGCTGCCGCTGCGCGCGGCGGAGCGATCCGAACGGCACCCGTTCATCGTCATCGGCGGCGCGGTGACGTTCGTCAACCCCGAGCCACTCGCGCTGTTCGCCGACGTGATCGCCGCCGGCGAGGGCGAGGAGCTCGTTCCGGCGCTCGTCGCGACGATCGCGCGCGCGTCGGATCGCACCGACCTCGTCGCCCGCCTGGCGACCGAGCGCGGCTTCTACGTGCCGTCGCTCTATGACGTGGAGTACGCGCCGGATGGGCGCATCACGCGGTTCGTCTCGACCGGCGGCGCGCCCGTGCCGGTTCGCAAGGCCGCCGCGCGGCGCACCGAGCGCCTGGACCCGCCGTCGACGACGA
>CAYHSN010000522.1:0-1508 GCA_964359235.1 uncultured Vicinamibacterales bacterium
CTACCCGGCCCACGCCTCGTTGTCGTCGTCGCCGGCGGCCGCGGTCGGCGCCGGAATGACGCCGCGCTTGAGGATCTCCTCGAGACCTCCGACCAGCCGGTCGATCTCCTCTTCGGAGTTGTAATAGTGCGTCGAGACGCGCACCGTGTTCAGGTTGTACTCCGTCGTGCGTACGACGATGTTGTGCCGCTGGCGGAGCGTGTTGACGATGTCCTTGTTCTTGAGCGTGCCGAAGGCGAAGCCGATGAGCGAGCAACACAGCTCCGGCACGTCCGACGTGTGGATCTTCATGCCCGGCAGGTTCCGGACGCGCGCGCGGAAGTCGGCCGTGAGCGTCCGGATGCGGGCCTCGATGCGATCGCACCCGATGGCGGTCTGGAAGTCCATCGCCGCGCCGACCGCGATCACGAGCGGCCAGCCGCGCTGGCTGAGGCGGTCGAACCGCCTCGCGCCACCCTTCGGATCGTCCCACCCGGTGCTGCCGATGGTCGGCCACAGCCGGTCCTGCACCTCGCGCCGCACGTAGAACAGCCCGGTGCCGTCCGGCGCGTCGAGCCACTTGTGGGGACTGGTCGCGTAAAAGTCGCAGCCCAGGTCGTGGAGGTTGAGCGGCATCATCCCGAGGGGATGCGCGCCGTCGACCGCCACAAGGATGCCCTTCGAGCGCGCCAGCTCGACCAGCTCCTTGACCGGCATGAAGGTCCCGGTGGGATACGTCACGTGACTGATGCTGATGACCTTCGTGCGCGGGGTGATCGCGTCGTTGAAGGCGTTCAGCACGTCGGCCGCGCTCGTCAGCGGAATCGGAAACGGCAGCTCCTTCAGGACGACCCCGGCCCGCTTGGCCTTGATCTTCCAGGGTTGCAGGCCACCGGGGTGCTCGTGGAACGTCAGGAGGACCTCGTCGCCGGCCTTGAGATCGAGGCCGTTGGCGACGAAGCTCATGCCCTCGGTGGTGTTTCGCGACAGCGCGATCTCGTCAGGATCGGCGCCGACAAACGCCGCCGCCTTCTCGCGGATCTCGTCGGCCCGGGCGGAGAATTTCGCGCCCTCCGATGGATCGGCGGCCAGTGCCCGGTAGGCGTCGACAAGGCTGTAGAAGACCGGCTTGGGCGTCGGCCCGAGCGTGCCGTTGTTCATGAAGGCCAGGCCGGGCCCGATCATGAACTCGCCGCGAACCTTGTTCCAGAACTCCGCCTCGCTCGGCGCCGTGGCGGTCGCCTGCCGCACGGCCGCGAAGGAGGCCTGCACGCGCGCGCCGGCCATCTCGGCGAGCGCCGCGGTCGCGAGCGACGAGGTCGCGACCTTCCGCAGGAATGACCGTCGCGAAACCCCGGTCGAGTCCGGGTAAACGCCTCTGCCATCATTGTGCATGCTGTCCTCCTCAGCCGTCGCGAGCAGAATGTCTGGTGTGGCCGTTCGGTGTGCGGCGATTCTACGCCGAATTCACGCGGCGATCATCACGAATTTCCGGTGGTTCCCGCGAAGCGGCGGCGCACGAAGAGGCG
>CAYHSN010000522.1:1608-2858 GCA_964359235.1 uncultured Vicinamibacterales bacterium
TGACCTCCGCTGCGTTGCTGAACTCGGCGGCCGGCACGGTGGACGACGCCTTGCGCAACACGCCGGGCTTCAGCCTGTTTCGCCGCTCCTCGTCCCGCGTCGCGAACCCGTCGACGCAGGGCGTGACGATGCGCGGCCTGTCGGGCTCGGGGGCGAGCCGGACCGTCGTGCTGGCCGACGGCCTGCCGTTGAACGATGCGTTTGGAAGCTGGGTGTACTGGAACCGAATTCCGCAGGCGGCCATCGATCGTGTGGAGGTCGTGCGCGGCGCGGCCGGCGATCTCTACGGCGCCGACGCGCTGGGCGGCGTGATCCAGATCCTGACGTTCGAACCGCGTCGACCACGACTTCGCACCATCTTCGAGACGGCATCGCGGCACACCGTGAGGGCCTCAGCCTTTGGCGGCGGACAGGCTGGCGGCTGGGCCGCGAGCGTGGCCGGCGAGTGGCTCGATACCGACGGCGTCATCATCGTGGCCCGTGACGAGCGTGGCACGGTCGATGTGCCGGCCAAGAGCGACTATCGGACCGCGTTCGCGACGATCGGCTACGAGGCAGGCCCGTGGCGCGCGCTCGGTCGGGTCAGCGTTTTTCAGGAAGCGCGGGGCAACGGGACAGCGCTGGTCGTCAACGATACAAACTGGCGTCAGTTCTCCGGCGAGATTGCTGGGTCAGCAGCCGGCGGCGCCTGGCTCACCCGGGTGTCCGGCGGGCGACAGAGGTATTTCCAGAACTACTCGGCCGTCTCGTCTGACCGCTCGAGCGAACGCCTGACGATGGAGCACCGTTTTCCGAGCTCGTTCGCGACCATCAGCGGCCAGTGGGTGCGGCCGCTGGGATCGCATACGTTGGTTGTTGGCGGCGAGGGCAAGCGAACCGACGCGACCGTCGAAGAAACACGCTATTCGCCCGCGGGCGTGCGATCGGGTCCGTTTTTGCTTGGCGGCACGGAGGCCATCGGATCGGTGTTCGGACGAGTCAGCCTCGCGGTGAGCGACCGCGTCACGGCCGCCGTTGGGCTGCGAGGTGATTTTTGGGAATCCGAACCGCGGGACCAGGCCTCCGCGAGTCGCTCGGTGAGCTTTCTCAGCCCCCGCGCGTCGGTGTCGTGGCAATTCAGTTCGAGCATCGCCATGCGCGCCTCCGGCTATCGGGCCAATCGGACGCCGACGCTGAACGAGCTGCATCGCAGCTTTCGAATTGGCAACGTCGTCACCGATGGGAACCCGTTGCTCGAACCCGAGCGGCTG
>CAYHSN010000523.1:0-2857 GCA_964359235.1 uncultured Vicinamibacterales bacterium
GCGGCTGCTTCTGGATCTCGATCCGCTTGTAGTGGTTGTAGACGGCGACGGCCAGCTTGCGCTTGGTCCGCTCCTGGCCGATGACGTACTCGTCCAGGAACTTCTTGATCTCGGGCGGAGAGGGGAGCGACGAGCGCACACCACGGTTCTCGAACCGGTTGTCGTCCGCGATGATGTCGTTGCAGACCTCGACGCACTCGTCGCAGATGAACACGGTCGGGCCGGCGATGAGCTTGCGGACGTCGTTCTGATCCTTGTTGCAGAACGAGCAGCGCAGCACCTCGTTGTCGCCGTTCTTCTTCACTCGCGTCCCCCAAGGACCCGCCGCGGGGGCGGGATCGGCCGGACTTCAGGCCCGGCGGGTGATCACCTCGTCAATGATACCGTATTCCTTGGCCTGCACGGCTTCCATGATGTAATCGCGCTCGGTGTCTTCCTGGATGCGCTTGAGCGGCTGGCCGCTGTGGTGCGCCATGATTTCATTGAGCCGCTCGCGCATGCGCAGGATTTCCCGCGCGTGGATGTCGATGTCGGTCGCCTGGCCCCCGAGCCCCGTCATCCACGGCTGGTGGATGAGGATCCGCGAGTTGGGCAGGGAGAAGCGCTTGCCCTTCGCGCCCGCCGCGAGCAGCACCGCCGCAATCGACGCCGCCTGCCCGATGCAGTAGGTCTGCACGTCGGGCTTGATGAACAGCATCGTGTCGTAGATCGCCAGCCCGGCCGTGATCGAGCCGCCGGGGCTGTTGATGTACATCACGATGTCCCTATCGGGATCTTCGGCCTCGAGGAACAGCAGTTGCGCGATGGTCAGGTTGGCGACCGTGTCGTCAATCGGCGTGCCGATGAAAACAATACTGTCCTTGAGCAACCGTGAGAAGATGTCGTACGCGCGCTCGCCCCGGCTGGTCTGCTCGACCACCATCGGGATCAACTGCATCCGTGATTCCTTCATAAGGGCGTTCCTGTCTGCTGGGCTGGGGATGACCTGGCGGCCAGGCGGGTCGATTACGACGTGAGAAGTGTAGCACGGGAGAGCAGGAAGTCGATCGTCTTCTCCCGCCGGAGACCCGCGTAGAGCCGCGCCAATCCGCCTTCTTTCTCCACGCGCGCGCGCACGGCGGCCGGCGTCCGCCCCGTCCGCTCGGCGTAGCGCGCCACCTCGGCCTCGATCTCCTCGTCGCTCACCGCCAGGCGCTCGCGGCGCGCGACCTCGTCCAGCACGAGCGCGCTCCTGACCGCGTCGGCCGCGGGTCCGCGCTGGTGCTGCCGGAACTCCTCCCAGTTGATGTTGGCCTTCGCCGGGTCGATGCGCTGCTCGACGAGCCGCCGCGCGAACTCCTCGACGCGGCGATCGATCTCACGTTCGACCAGGCTCGCCGGCGCCTCGAACGTCACGCGCGCCGCGAGCTGCCTCAACAGGTCGCCGCGCAGCTCGCGCTCGACGTCGCGCTCCGCCTCGGCCCGCAGATCCTGACCGACACCCGCGCGCAGCGCCTCGAGGTTCTCGAACTCGCCGAGATCGCGCGCGAACTCGTCGTCCAGATCGGGGACGACGCGCCGGCGGATCGCCTTCAGCGTGACGTCGTAGTCGACTGACGAGCCGGCCATCTCGCCGACCGGGTAGTCGGCCGGGTAGGTGAGGCGGAATCGCTTCGTCGCGCCGACGGTGAGCCCCATGAGCTCGCCGTCGAAGCCCGGCGGGTTGGCCGCCGCGCCGATCTCGACCGTGATGTTCTCGTGGCGCTCGCTCGTTGCCGGCGCGCCGCCCTCGGCGCCGACCGCGCGCCGATCGAGATCGATCAGCACGGCGTCGCCCGTCTCGACGCCGCGGCCCTCGACCGGCTCGTACCGCGCCGCGCGCTCGCGCAGCCGCGCGAGCGCCTGCGGCACGGCGTCGGGCTCGAGCCGCGCGTCGCGGCGCCGCAGCGACAGCGACGCGTAGTCACCCGGATCGATCGGCGGCACCGTCTCGAACGACGCCGTGAATTTCAGGGGCTGGCCTTCCTCGACGACCACGTCGCGGATGTCGGGCGTGTCCACCGGGTCCAGGCCCCGCTCGCGCAACGCCTCGTCCACCGCGCGCGGCACCAGTTCGTGTGTCACCTCGTGCAGGATCTGATCGCGGAAGCGCTGGCGCACCACCTTGGGCGGCACCTTGCCGGGCCGGAAGCCGGGCACGCGCGCCGTGCGGCCGTACTCGCGCGTGAGGCGCGCGATCGCCTGGTCGACGACGTCGCCGGGGATCTCGATGACGAGGTTCTTCTCGGTTGGCGTGACGTCAATCAACTCGTGCTTCATGGGGGTATCGGTCAGCGGCCCGGCGGCTTCAGGTGGGACATGGTGCGAAAGGGGGGATTCGAACCCCCATAGCCTTTCGGCTACCGGATCCTAAGTCCGGTGCGTCTGCCAGTTCCGCCACTTTCGCGTCGCGGCCGAGACTTCGACTTGCAGCGGTGGCACTGCGCGAGGGCTCTTCAGCCCTTCGATCCGTAGGGTAGCACGCGGGCCGACCGTGCGGCCAGCGTACCCGCCCCACCATTTGTTGTGTGGTCTTGCACCGTATGCTACCATCCGCGCCCATGGAACGCATGGCGCGGACCGATCTCTTCCATGGTGTGTTCACCTGGCATCCGGTCGCGGAAGGAGGAGGCCGGCTGAGTTGTCACCCGGAAGCGCCACGGGCCATCCCCGACCCGGTGACCGGCCAGCGCCTTCAGATCGCGACCGTCGACGTGGGCTCCGCGGCCATCTGCCCCGAATGCGACCGCCGCGCCCAGGGCGGGTACATCTCCTTCGTCGCGGACCTGCGAGTTGTCTACGCCTGCCCGCAGTGTTGTCAGCTCGTCTGGATCAACGG
>CAYHSN010000524.1:0-2857 GCA_964359235.1 uncultured Vicinamibacterales bacterium
GTTTGGAAGCCGAAGGTCGAGCCCGCGATGATCTGGTTGACCACCGGGAAGAAGCCCAGGGAGTACGCGACCAGACCCGGTCCGGTCACGATCGAGCCCGTCGCGCCGGTGTTCTGCACCGGGAAGCGCGACAGCGTTCCGAACAGGCAGCGCCGTCCGTCACCGAAGGGCACCGGCAGGCCGGTCGTCGCGCTCATGAAGGTCACGCAGCCTTGGAAGGTCGGCATGCCCGTCACCGTCAGGAGCAGGTTGTCCGCGGCGACGCTCGACGAGCCCGTCGCGGTCATCAAGCCACCGACGCCGGTCGAGTTGCGGCAGCCGGCTGCAGCGAAGTTGTTGCCGCACGGCCCGAGCGGCGCGGGGCAGAAGCAGAACGGCGTGTTGATCAAGATGACCTCGCACTCGTCCGGGATGCCGTTGCCGTTGGTGTCGAGCGACGTCGCCATGGCGATGTCGAGCGCGTCCTCGCGACCGTTGCCGTTGCAGTCCCACACCGGAACGAACTGGATCTCGAGGGCGTCGAGTTCGTCGCTGAACACCGTGCCCATGCTGCGCATCGTGCTCAGACCGAGGTTTTCGGCCGCCACGAAGATGCCCGGGAACGGCGACAGGCCGCCCATGACCGGCGGGATCAGCAAGTCGCCTTCGCAGATCGGCATGCCGAAGATGCTGTCGGGCATCCCGATGACGGCCGAGCCGCGGCGCACCGAGAAGATCAGTTGGTCCGGCCCGCCGACGGCGACGGCCCAGGCGTAGGGACCGGCGGCGACTTGGTAGCCGGGGATGCCGTTCTCGCGGATCGAGAGCGCGTCGAGGTCATCGCGACCCGGACCGGCGAAGTCGAGACCCAGCGCGGCCGGCGGTGCGTACAGCACCGGCAAGCCACCCGGAACCGGCGTCCACAGCACCGCGCCCGGCGCGAAGCCGTGCGCTGCCGCCGAACCCGAGTTCGGGATGCCCGTCAGCGGATCGGGCCACGCGGCGTCGAGCGAGAAGTACACGCCGCCGGCCGGGTACGTGCCGATCGCCGTCGTCGGCGTCATGAACACCAGGGCGTCGAGGTTGTCGCCGGTCGAGGGCAGCACGACCACCGGCATGTTCGGTTCGCGCTCGCCGATGCCGCGGTAGGTGAAACCCGAGCCCGACACGGCGCCGTTGCCGTCGATCACACCCGTCGAACCGATCATCGGGCCCGCGAAGGGCGCGAGCGGCGCGACGCCGAGGCCCAGCGAAACCAAGGCGTCGCCGGCGAGATCGCCGACCGGTGCTTCCGAGGCGATCGAAGGCGCAATGCCGGCGCCGAAGCCCACCGCGAACTGGTCGGTCGAGAAGTACACGCGGTTACGGATCGGCGTGTTGGGCAAGAGCATGTCGGCGCGGCCGATGTCGAGCGCGTCGACCTCGACCGTGCAGGGCGTGCCGCCCGGGTGACCCATGCAACCGGGGTGACCCATCAGGCCGAGATGCGGCGGCAAGCCACCACCGTGGGGGCCGGCCTTGACGCTGATCGCCGGCGTCAAGAGCGGCGCGAAGGCCGGCATCATCGACGGCATCGGCGGCACGAGCACGTCACCCTCGGTGATCGGCAGGCCGTAGAGCGAGTCGGGCATGCCCACGGTCGGGCTCTTCCAGTCGAGCGAGAAGCCGATCGAGTGGTTGGCTTGGGCTTGGGCCGCCGCGGCGAGCGAAAGCGCGGCGCCGGCGAGCAGCGCGGCGCGCGAGACGACCGAGGAGTTCAGACGAGGGAGGCGTTGCATGGTGATCGAAGCTTTCGGGTGGCGTTGCTGAGGGGGGTGGTGGACACATGCGGGGCGCTGAAGCCGCGCGGGTTCGCGTCGAAGTGAGAGCGTCCTGCCGTGCTGGACACGGATCTCGAATTTCCTTCACGCCGCTCGTCGAGCAGCACCCAAGTGCGGCGGATCGTGGCTCGCGACGAGCACCTCGCCGTGGACCCGATGCATGGCGCGCGTGGTGAAAGTCCCTGCTGCGCCTTCCCACGCCTTCGCGCTGCACGGTCGAGCTCGCCGGGCCGTGCTCAGCGGCCAAGAAGGCAGCTTCCACCGTCGCAGCGTCGCTCTGCTTTCATGAGCTGCGTCGCGGCTTGCGTATCGCGCGGCCTGCGACGGGCGTTCCGCAACGGCGCGCTAGTCCGCGGCGCGCCCTTCGCATTCGTCCGGCAGACCGTTGTTGTTGGCGTCGCTCGACGAGCCGACGGCGATGTCGACCGCGTCCTCGATGCCGTTCTCGTTGCAGTCGAAGACCGGGACGAAGCGTTGTTCGGCGAGCGGCTCGCGGGTCCACGCCTGGGTCGGCTGCGCGCTCGAGCTGACGGTGACCGCCAGCGCCGCCAACACGGTGGCGGAGCGCAGGACGGACGCGATGGTGAAGCTCGGGTGCAGGTGCATGGCGGTGTCTCCGGGTTGGGCTCAGGTGCCCCGAAGTGGCGCCGCGCGGCGTTGCTGGACAGCAAACTGCGCGAAGTGCGCTCGAGCGCGCCATCGACTCGCTCCGCAACCCATGCCGGCGTCGACCGCCTTCTGCGGCGCCAAGCCGGTCTCGCCCTGTTGCCACGCGCGGCGTCAGAGCGCTTCGCCTGCTAGGGCCCGAACACGACCTGCACGCCGTTCGAGAGGTTGGCGTTGCTGCCGCACGGCCCGCTCGGATCGCGGTACCAAGTCTGGAACCCCAGGGTGACGCCCGCCGCGATGCGGTGCGCGGGCGGGAAGTGGCTCGCGGTGTAGGCCGCCAAACCCGGTCCGAAGTGCAGCGCGCCCAGCGGCCCCGAGTTCTGGACCTGGAAGCGCGACAGCGAGCCGTACAGGCAGCGGCGACCGTCGTAGAAGGGGACCGGCGGCCC
>CAYHSN010000525.1:0-2851 GCA_964359235.1 uncultured Vicinamibacterales bacterium
CGCGGCGCTGTTCATCGCGTGGCGCGACTGCCGGAAGGCGGCCTGCGCGTAAGCCGCGTATCGTAGCATCGTAGGGGCCGAGCTTGCCTGTCCCGAGCTGAGAGCCTGAGAAGAAATCCGTAGCGCAGGCCTTTCAGGCCTGCTTTGTCGGGCAGCCCTGACCGCCTCCGCCAAGGCTACGGCGGTCCGCCGAAGCCTCGAGCGAAGGCGGAAGGGCTGCGCTACACGACGGCGATTTCTTCTCAGGCGCTGAGCGCTGAGAACTGAGAGCTGAAGAATGGTGGTCACGTTGCGACGGAAGGTGCTGTGGCTGATCGCCGCCCGGGCGGTGGCGATCACCGTCGTCATGGGGTCGGCGATCCTCGTCCAGACCAACGCCCCCGGCACCTTCCCGATCAACCCGTTCTTCTTTCTGATCGGGTTGACCTACGCCCTGACCGCCGCCTACACGGTCACGCTCACCTTCGCCGAAGAGCACCGGTGGCTGCTCGATCTGCAACTGGCGCTCGATGCGCTCATCGTCTCGGCGATCGTGTACCTGACGGGCGGCGTCGCGAGCTACTTCTCGTCGCTCTACGCGCTGCCGATCGTCGCCGCCAGCATCCTGCAGCACCGGCGCGGCGGCCTCATGGTGGGTTCGGCGAGCACCCTCATGTACGTCGGCCTCGTGGTGTCGCAGTACACGGGTGCGCTGCAACTGCCGGGCACCGCGTTTCCGGCGCTGCCCGTGTTGCGCGTCGCCGCGTTCACCGTCGGACTCAACCTGTTCGGGTTCCTCGGCGTCGCGTGGCTCAGCGGCTATCTCGCCGAGGGCCTGAGGCGCGCCGATGCGCGCCTGGAAAAAACGTCCAGCCAGCTCGCCGATTTGCAGGCCTTCAACCAGCACGTCATCGACAGCCTCACGAGCGGCCTGCTGACCACCGACCGCGAGGGCGCGGTGCTGACGTTCAACCGCGCCGCGGAAGTCATCACGGGCCTGTCTGCGGACGAGGCGCTTGGCCGGCAGGTCACCGAGGTCCTGCAACTGCCCTGTCACGCCTTCGTGCTCGACGAGGCCGACCGCGCCCACAGCCGGCGCCAGGAGACCGGCTTCGTGCGACCAGACGGGCGCGCCATCGAACTGGGGCTGACCTCGGCGCCGCTCGTGACGCCCACCGGCCAGGTCGGGTTTCTCGTCGCGTTCCAGGACGTGACCGAAATCAAGCGGATCGAGCGCGAGGGGCGCATCCAGCAGCGCCTCGCGGCCGTCGGTGAGATGGCCGCCGGGATGGCGCACGAGATCCGCAACCCCCTGGCGTCGATGTCGGGCTCGCTCCAGATGCTGCGTCAGGAGCTGCCGCTCTCGGACGAGCAGGCCCAGCTCATGGATATCGTGCTCCGGGAGTCCGAGCGTCTGAACGACACGATCCGAAACTTCCTGGCGTACGCGCGGCCCCAGCGGCTGTCGACCGCGCGCCTGGATCTGCGCCAGGTGCTGACGGACACGGCGACCCTCCTGCGCAACAGCGCCGAGTGCCGCGAGGTCCACGACATCCAGCTCGATCTGCCGACCGAATCCGTGTGGTACGAGGCCGACCAGGGCCAGATCCGGCAGATCGTCTGGAACCTGGCGACCAACGGGCTGCGGGCCATGCCGGCCGGAGGGCGTCTGACGATGACGGCCGGGATCGACGGCGCGAGGGGCGCCGACGTCCTGTTCAGCATCCGCGACGAAGGCGTCGGCATCCCGCCGGACGAGCTCGATCAAATCTTCCAGCCGTTCCGCAGCGCGTTCGAACGAGGCACGGGCCTCGGACTGGCCATCGTGCACCGGATCGTCAGCGACTACGGCGGTGAAATCCAGGTGACCTCGCGGCCGGGCGCGGGCACGACCGTGAAGGTGCGCTTGCCGGCCCAGGTGGCCGTCGCCTGACTAAGCGGATTGTGGTGGCAAACATCGCTGAGCGCTGAAGGCGCGAGGTACAGGTCGCGGGGGTGGGGCCCCGCGACAAGTTGAGTAATGGAAGCCGAGGCTGCAGTCGTGAGTGCGTCCGCCAAGATCCTCGTCGTCGACGACGAGCGGTCGATGCGCGAGATGATCGAGATTCTCCTGCGCCGGGAAGGCCACGAGGTGAGCGTGGCCGAGAACGGCCATCGCGCACTCGCCATGCTGCGCGCGCGGTCGTTCGACATGCTCATCTCCGACATCAAGATGCCCGACATCAGCGGCGTCGAGGTGCTTCGCGCCGCCAAGGAGATCAACGACCAAATCATCGGCATCATGATCACGGCGTACGGATCGAAGGACTCGATCCAGGAGGTGCTTCGCCTCGGCGCCGCGGACTATCTCGACAAGCCGTTCAACGTCGACGAGCTCAAGTTCCGGGTCCGCAAGGCGCTCGAGCGCCGCCAGCTCCAGCAGGAGAACACCCTGCTCAAGCGGACCCTCAAGGACACCCACACCTTCGCGAACATCATCGGACAAAGCCCCGCCATGCAGGCGGTCTTCCAGCTCATCGAGACGATCGCGCCGACCGGCAGCACGGTGCTCATCACGGGCGAGTCGGGCACCGGCAAGGAGCTCGTCGCGCGCGCCATCCACTTCAACTCGCTCAGGAAGGACCGGCCGTTTGTCGCCCTCAACTGCGGCGCGCTGCCCGAGACGCTGCTCGAGTCGGAGCTGTTCGGCCACGTGCGCGGCGCGTTCACCGGTGCCGACAGGAACAAGAAGGGGCTCATCGAGGTCGCCGAGAAAGGCACGATCCTCCTCGACGAGATCGGCGAGATGAGCGCCATGATGCAGGTCAAGCTGCTGCGCGTGCTGCAGGAGCGCAAGTTCCGGCGCGTCGGCGGCACCGAGGAGATCGACGCC
>CAYHSN010000526.1:0-1169 GCA_964359235.1 uncultured Vicinamibacterales bacterium
GTCAGGCACGGCGGTCGGAGCTTCAGCAGCGCGCCGGCTGGCTGGCGGGACGGACGTGGGCTGAGCGCGCTTCACCGAGTCAGCGTGCGAGCAGGTGATGATCTGCCGGGCTGGATGACGGCGTGGGCGAACCTGCCGTACATCTACGGATCGAGTCCGAGCCAGGTGGAAGGGTTCATCGAGCGGCGCCGTGCGGTTCCAGCGCGGAAATCTGCTGGTCTTCAAGAAACCGTCAACGCACGTCACGGTGTTCGCCGCCGGCCTGGCGGCCGGGTCCGACGATCCCATCCGCGTGGTCCATACGTACGGCGAGCCTGGTGTGGTGGCCGAACAGATCTACGCCGTGGCCCAGGGACCGCTCCGCAGCGTCTGGGGCGGACTACGCGGCCTGATGGACCGACTGCTCGGTCGCTGGCCCTATCGTACCGGTGTCTCCATCGTCGAGGCGACGGTCGATGAGGTGGAGGTGATTCGACTGAAGTAGCTTCAGGACGAGCTTCTACTCGAAAACAGCGGAAACAGGAAGGCTGAAGCCCGGCAATACGTCCCCGCCGTCGATGCGGTCACGCTCGGTCAGCACCGACACCGGCCGTGCCCCCTGGTAGAGCTGCACGGTGAGCGCGGCGGGGTCCACAATCCACACCAGCCGGACGCCGATCGCGAGGTACTCCGTGATTTTCTGCTGCACCTCGGCCGGTCTGTCGTCCGGCGACAACACCTCGACCACCAGTTCAGGTGCCACGTCAAGGTAGCCGCGATCGTGCGACCGGCGTTCGCCTCGCGCGTGTGACAGGAACAAGACGTCCGCCGCCCGGACTGTGTCAGGATCGCGGCTGGTAAAGATTCCAACCTCGCCGACCATCACGGTACCCAGATTCTGCGACCGCGCAAAGGCCCTGAGCGCGGCAGCCACATTGAGCTCAATCCGTCCGTGCTCGGCGTTGGTGGGGGTCATCGGCCTGATCCGGCCGTCGACGAGCTCGCAGGGGTCGAGCTGCGGCATTCGCAGCAACTCGTCACCCGTCAGCAGGCCGCTCGGCGCAGGAGGCCGCATTGCATCCCCCATACCAGTCTTGCGTGGTTCCTTGATAGTAGGCCAGCGGAATCTGGAATACCAGCCGGTCTTCGGGGCCAACATCGACCGTGTTCGTTCTCGGCCAAACGCAGGC
>CAYHSN010000526.1:1269-2846 GCA_964359235.1 uncultured Vicinamibacterales bacterium
GGCCAAACGCAGGCTTGACTTTCTGCCGGAGACGATGACATCGTCGTCGTCGGGGTCGGGCGAAGGATGATGGCATATGGAATTCGCCCAGGTCCCCGAGGCCCTCAGGGCGCGGCTCGGCGAGCACGCCACTATCGAGTTGGTCGGTCTGATGGAGCGCGCCAGTCGCGAGACGAGCGAAGACGTGTCGAGCGCTGCCGTTGAACGGTTCGAACGACGCCTGGTTGCCGAGATGTCCCAGGTGCGGCTCGACATCGAGCGTGGGTTCGGCGCATTGCGGCAGGAGCTGGCGAACACCCGCGCCGAACTGATCCGCTGGTCGTTTCTCTTCTGGATCGGTCAGGTGGCGGCAATTCTCGGCATGCTGGCTGTCATGGCGCGCGTCACAGGGCGTTAGCGGGTGTCACTTCGTCCGCGCCACAATCCACCCTGACACCTCCTCCAGCAACGCCGGCACGAACGTCTTCTCCAGCGTCGGATACTCCATCGGGCTGCCGGTCACAGCCTTAACGAAGAGGTGGTTGGCGCCGTCGTAGGTCTTCACGGTCACGTCGCGGTTGCCCGCCTTCTTCGTCGCCTCTTCCACGGCCTTGCGATTCATCTCGGCCGGCACCTGCAAGTCGAGAGATCCAAACAGCGCGAGCACCGGACAGGTGACCTTCGCGAGCGCCTGCGCGGGATCGTAGTCGATGAAGAAGCGATACCACTTGCTCTTCGCCGCCGCGAGCTGCTGCTGGATGGCCACGTCGATCGCTTTGTCTGGATCCGGAATGGCCTTGCGCTGCGCGTCGGGCAGTTTCTGGATCTGCTCGCGCCCGAGCGCGCGGGCCGATTCGACGACGGCCTCCCAGCCTTCGCCCGCGCGGACGGCCTTGAAGAGCAGAT
The DNA here is from genome assembly GCA_964359235.1 of uncultured Vicinamibacterales bacterium. Taxonomy (GTDB): domain Bacteria; phylum Acidobacteriota; class Vicinamibacteria; order Vicinamibacterales; family JAHECP01; genus CAYHSN01. The sequence continues at coordinate 2,155 of CAYHSN010000526.1, forward strand.
CCTGCTGCGCGCCGAGCTTGGCGAGGTCGGCGTCGGTCGCGCCATTCGCGCGCGCGATGGCTTCCGCCTGCGCGCGGATGATCCGCTCGCCGGGCACGGCCGTGCCGGCGAGCATGATGATGAAGGCGACGTCGCGGGAACGCGAGGCGGCGAGCGCCGCCACGAGTCCGCCCTCGCTGTGGCCGAAGATGCCGATGCGCGTCGCCTGGATCTCCGGCCGCTTCGCGAGGAACGCGACACCCGCCAGCGCATCACCGGTGAAGTCTTCCGTTGTCGCATCCGGCGTGCCGCGCGACGAACCGCCCACGCCGCGATCGTCATAGCGCAGCACGGCGATGCCCTTGCGCGTGAGATGATCGGCGATCACGCGAAACGGCTTGAAGCCGTACAGCTCCTCGTCACGGTTCTGCGGGCCGCTGCCGGTGACCATGACGAGAGCGGGGAAGGGACCCGTGCCCTGAGGAATGGTCAGCGTGCCGGCCAGCGTGACGTCGCCGTTGGTGAACCTGATCTCCTCTTCGCGATACGGCGGCGGCTCGGCCTTCGGCGGCGCGGACGTCGGCGCCTCGGCGCCCGCGCGCGACAGGTGGAACGTACCCTTCGTCCCCGCCTGCTCGAAACCGCCAGCGATCGTCGTCCCGTCGAGCGTCCCGTCGAACACCGCGTTGCCGAGCCCGGCCTGCAACTCGAAA
>CAYHSN010000527.1:0-2839 GCA_964359235.1 uncultured Vicinamibacterales bacterium
GCAGGACGACGCCGAAGATCGCATTGCTCGTTCCCCTCATGACCGGCCTCCTCCTTAGTCCCCCGGACGACTTCACGATCGGACGACTTCACGATGCCCCCGGGCTCCGGCGCCCCCACCGGAGCGGGCCACGACAGCCGAATAAGAAGCCGAGAACGCGAGTAGGAAAACTTCCCCGAACGGGATAATCGAACCGACGAACCGAGCGAGCCCGACAAGCGCCAGATCACCCGATACGCGATCGCCGCCCCGGAAAGTGCGGAGGTCGCCGTCTCCGGCAGATGCGAGGTGACGCGCATTTTAGGACTGTTTGGTTCCGGACGCAAGAGGGATCTTTTTCAACACGGTCGAGGCCGCGAGGAGACCCGCGCTGAGTGCGACGAGACCGGCCTTCCTCACCCGTCTACGCATCGCCGCGCTCCCCTTCCGTGGTTATTCTGTGGGCATTCCGTTTCTGTGGTCATTCTGTGGCCATTCCGTGGCCATTCCGCGGTCATTCCGTGGTCATTCCGTGGTCATTCCGCGTGCGTTCCGTCTAGAATACCCGAGAACCATCTCGCCACCCCCGCCGTCTGATGAGAGGACGAGGTGACGCCCGATGCCCTTCTTCAAGAGCAGCAGCCAGTCCGTCCCGGTCGAAGCCGATGCCGTCGCCCCCGGCCTGCTGATGTCGGTCCGCAATATCGAGAAGGCGTTCGCCCTCGGGGCGAGTCGCACCTACGTCCTTCGCCGGATCTCGTTCGACGTGAAGGACGGCGAGTTCATCTCGATCATGGGGCCGTCGGGCGCGGGCAAGTCCACGCTGCTGCACATTCTCGGCATGCACGACAGCGCGTGGACGGGCGAGTACTTCTTCGAGGACCATCCGGTCCACAAGCTGAGCCCGAAGGACCGCGGGAAGCTGCACAAGCAGAACATCGGCTTCGTGTTCCAGAGCTACCACCTGCTCGATCACCTCACGGTGTACGAGAACCTCGACCTTCCGCTCTCCTATCGGGACATCAAGAAACCCGAACGCGAGTCCACCGTGTGCGACGTGCTCGACCGGTTCCAGATCGTCGGCAAGAAGGACCTGTACCCGAACCAGCTCTCCGGCGGCCAGCAGCAGCTCGTCGCCGTCGCGCGGGCGATCATCCACAACCCGAAGGTGATTCTCGCCGACGAGCCCACCGGCAACCTGCACTCGAGCCAGGGCAAGGAGATCATGGAGCTCTTCAAGAAACTGAACGACACGGACACGACCATCATCCAGGTCACGCACTCGGAGACGAACGCCTCGTACGGCTCCCGCGTCGTCCAGCTTCGTGACGGCTGGATCGTCAACGACTGACCGCGCCCCATGACCGTGACACGTCTGGCGACCGTGCTGCTCGTGGGAGTCACGGCCGCGTGCGGCCCGACAGGCCGCCAGTACGAACTGCGCGGTCAGGTCCTGGCCGTCGATCCCGTCCGCAGGGAAATCACGATCAAGCACGACGACATCGTCGGCTTCATGCCGGCCATGACGATGCCGTTTCGTGTCAACGACCCGCGTCTGCTCGAGCAGCGCGCGCCGGGCGATCTCGTCACCGCCACGCTCGTCGTCGAGGAAACCGACGCGTACCTGACGGGCCTGAGGAAGATCGGCCATGCGGACGTCGTGACGGCGCTTCCGTTGCCGCCGGCCTCGTCCGGGTTCGAGCTGCTGAAGACCGGCGAATTCGCGCCGGATCAGGCCTTCGTCGACCAGGACGGTCGTCCGCGAACGCTTGCGGACTGGACGGGCAAGGCGATCGCCCTGACCTTCATCTACACCCGGTGCCCGTATCCGACGTTCTGCCCGCTCATGGACAGACAGTTCGCGGCGATCCAGAAGGCGGTCACGGCAGACGCCGCCCTTCGTCGCCAGGTCCACCTGATCTCCGTCAGCTTCGATCCGGAGTACGACACGCCAGCCGTGCTGAGGCAGCACGCCACGACGCTCGGCGCCGAGCCCGATCTCTGGAGCTTCGTGACCGGCCCCCGCGACGACGTCGATCGGTTCGCGGCGCGGTTTGGCGTGTCGATCGTCCGCGGCAACACGCCGGCGGATTTCACCCATACGCTGCGCACCGCGGTGCTGGACCGCGACCGGCGCGTCGTCTCGATCCACACGGGCAATGGGTGGGCGCCCGACGACATTGTGCGCGACCTGAGGAATGCGACGACGAACCGTTGAGGCCCCGCCGCGGTCCGCGTTCACACCGGCCGAGCGGCGCCTGATCGCGCGGCTGCGCACGCCGGCGGCCGTGCAGCGCTTCCTGAACAGCCTGCCGTACAACACCGAACCGCCGCCGGGGCGAGCGACGCTGCGCAGTTTTCGCGGCGTGGTGCGCCACCACACGGTGCACTGTCTGGAGGCGGCGCTCTCGGCCGCCGTCATCCTCGAGCAGCACGGGTATCCGCCGCACGTGTTGAGCTTCGAGTCGATCGACGAGCTGGATCACGTCATGTTCATCTACCGGCGGCACGGCAGGTGGGGATCGGTCGCGCGCTCGCGCGATCCCGGACTCCACGGGCGGAAACCCGTGTTCGCCACGCCGTGCGCGCTGGCGCTCAGCTACGTCGACCCGTACGTGGATTTCACGGGTCGCGTGACGGGGTACGCCGTGGTCGACCTGCGGCGGCTGGGCACGTACGATTGGCGGCTGGCGGACACCAACATCTGGAAGGCGGAGCGTCTGCTGCTCGCGGAGCCGCACCGGCCGATTCGCACCTCGGATCGCCGGATCGCCCGGTTGCGCGCGTGGTACCGGGCCTTCAGGCGGCAGTTTCCCGAGCGGAAACCGGTCGACTACAGAGGGCGCGAGTGCTGGACGGA
>CAYHSN010000528.1:0-2835 GCA_964359235.1 uncultured Vicinamibacterales bacterium
AAGGTCCAAGGCTCGAGGAAGCTGCACAAGGAGCGGGGCCATCGGCGATCCGAACGTGCCTGAACCGGGTTGCGACCGGCGGGAAGCTGTGCCTGGACCGCGCGATTGCCCCGCGGGCGACACCCCAGCAACGCGCGTACCGGCTCGGCCGCTCACGACATTCGCGCGCGGCCGACTTACGCTTCCGAGATGGCGGTCAACCAAGCGATGCGCATCGCGCACTGACGATGGCTTTGTGTGAAAGCAGACAGGCGATTGCTCCATTTCACGCGCGCCGATTTCATGAAGAAGACTTAATCTACCGCCGCGACGACTGCGCCGCGTGGCGCCGCACAGGTCTTGCAGTACTGGGTGTCAAACGATCGGCCGGTCTTTTGAAAGGCCCCGCAGAGAGGAAGTGATTACTGGCTCGCGCTTGACGAGAAGATCGAGTGGTTCCGTGCATCGATGTCCCACGTGCCTGGCAGCGGCAGTCGCGGCGGTGTTGGCGGCCGGGACCGCAGCCGCCGGCGCAGAAGGACCTGCGACTCATGTGCACACACTCGACGGGCACGAGTGGGAAGCGACGAGCCTCTCCTATCGTCAATCGGCGTTGGTGATTACCACACCGGACGGCCGCCGGTGCAGCCTCGCGCTGGTGCAGATTGATTGGGAGACCACCGCTCGCCGCAACGGCACGGCTATTGATTTGCTGGATCTGCAGGAGGCTGAGGCGGGACCGCCAGGATGCGCGACGGGTCTCGGCCCGCCATCGACCGGAGGTTTCAATCAGGGTCGGCCACCGCTGCGCCCGACGGTCCGCCCAGCCCTCCTCCCCGCCCGTCCCGACGGCTGGGTGCCGCCCCGCGACACCGAGCGCTATCGCGCTGTGGCCGTCAGGGTGTCCACTCGCCCGATCCTCGACGGCGCGCTCGATGACACGGTCTGGCAGGAGGCCATTCCCTTCGGCGGGTTTTTCCAGCAAGAGCGTCACGAGGGAGAGCCGGCCACCGAACGCACGGAAGTCCGCATCCTCTACGACGCAGACAACATGTACTTCGGCATCCGGGCCTACGACTCCGAGCCGGATCGCATCGTCGCGAAGAACATGCTGCGCGAGGGGCAGCTCCTCTCCGACGACGGGATCAGCATCCTGCTCGATCCGCTCCACGATCATCGCACCGCATACATCTTCGGGACGAACCCGAACGGCATGCGCGTCGATTCGTACCTGCTCGGCAACAGCCGGAGCGACATCAACCGCGACTGGGACGGCGTGTGGGACGCCGCCGCGCGCCGCGACGCCGAAGGCTGGACGGCGGAGATCGAGATCCCCTTCACGACGCTGCGGTTCCACCCCGGCGAGGTGCAGACCTGGGGGCTGGCGCTTCGCCGCAACATCGCCCGCAGGAACGAGCCGTCGTACTGGCCCTTCATCCCGAACGACTCCACCTTCTACCGCGCGTCGCAGGCGGGCCATCTCGACGGCCTGCGGGGCGTCACGCCCGGCGCGAGCCTGCGGCTGAAGCCCTACGTCGCGGCCGGGACGAGCGCCGACTTCACGCGCGGCGCCCGCGAGCGGGTGCGCGACACGGGTCTGGACGTCCGGTACTGGCCGACGCCGACCCTGACGACCGAGTTCACGGTGAACACCGACTTCGCGCAGACCGAAGTCGACGACGTGCAGATCAACCTGACGCGCTTTCCTCTGTACTACCCCGAGAAGCGGCAGTTTTTCCTCGAAGGCGGCCGCATCTTCGAGTTCGGCACGCCGCGCGAGGCGGAGATCTTTTTTTCGCGGCGGATCGGCCTCTCGGCGGACCGGCGGCCGATTCGGGTGGTCGCCGGCGCGCGGCTCAACGGCAAGTCGGGTCCGTATTACGTCGGCGCGCTCGCGATCCGGACCGCCGCGGACGCGTCCACGCCGGTGACGGACTCCTTCGTCGCCCGCGCCGCGCGGGACGTGTTCTCGCGGTCGCGGATCGGCGGCATCCTTACCGAGCAGCGGCGGCCGGGCGGCGACTACAACCGCGTGGTCGGCGCCGACGCCGCCTTCTACCGGGGCGATGCGCTCAGCGTCACCGGCTTCGCCGCGAAGCTGTTCGACCCCGATTTGAGCGAGGGCACCTGGGCCGGTCGGGGCGCGGTCGGCTGGAACACCGATCGCTGGGGCGTCAACCTCTCCTCGCTCACGCTCGGCGACAACTTTCGTCCGGACCTCGGCTTCGTGGCGCGTCCGGGCATGATCTGCCACATCGGCAACTTCCGGTTCAGCCCGCGTCCGAAGGCCGCCTGGATCCGGCGCCTCTACTTTGAGTCGGACATGGCCTACATGACCACGCAGCAGAGCGTGTTATGGACGCGGCGGCGCGGCGGTTCGTTCCGCCTGGAGTTCGAGAGCGGCGACAACGTCGCCGTCTCGCACGGCGACAATTACGAGCGCCTCTTCACGCCGTTCGCGATCCGCCCCGATCAGCCAATCCCGCCGGGCGGCTACTCGTTCGGCGGCCACGCGATCGACATCGCCACGTTCAACGGGCGCGACGTCCAAGGCGCGTTTTCGTGGGGCAGCCAGAGCTTCTACGACGGACGGCGGACCGACCTGGCGGCGCGCGCCGTGCTTCGCTTCAACAAGCATCTCTCGCTCGCCCCGGGACTGACCCGCAGCACCATCGATCTGCCGCGCGGCGCCTTCACCACGACGATCGTCTCGACAAGCGTCACCTACAGCTTCACGCCGGATCTCTCGGTGAACACGCTCGTCCAGTGGGACAGCGACAGCGGCACGGCCCTCGCCAATGTGCGTCTCAACTACATTCCCAAACCGGGGGCGGATTTCTATCTGGTCTACACCGA
>CAYHSN010000529.1:0-1313 GCA_964359235.1 uncultured Vicinamibacterales bacterium
TCGAGTCCGCTCTTCTCGAACTTGTCGGCGATGAGCACCTTCATATGAATGACCTCGTTACATCAGATGAATCAACAGGCCGTCCCGAAGCTTGGGTTCGAACCACGTGGACTTCGGCGGCATGATGCCCCCCTCGTCCGCGATGGCCATGAGATCGTCCACCGTGACCGGATACATCGAGAAGGCCACGGCCGCCTTGCCGGCGTGCACGAGCGTCTCGAGCGCGCCCGTCCCGCGAATGCCGCCGACGAAATCGATCCGCTTGTCGGTCCTCGGATCGCTGATCTTCAGGACCTCGTCCAGCACGCGACGCTGCAGCACAGAGACGTCCAGCGTGCTGATGCGATCGGCCGCGGTCCGATCGCCGGCCTGCCGCAGATCGAGCGCATACCAGCGGCCGCCCAGGAACATCGAGACCTCGCCCCTGCGCGACGGCGACGGTCCGCCGTCACGCACGGGCACGCGCGCCTTGATCTCGGTGAGCAACGCCTCGGGTGACAGCCCCGCCAGATCCTTCACCACGCGGTTGTAGGGCAGGATCTGGACCTGGTTGTCGGGAAACGCCACGGCCAGGAACGTGTCGAACTCGCCCGCGGCCGCGCCCGGCGCGCCGAGCTCGGTCCGTGTGCGCGCGGCGCTCGCGGCGCGGTGGTGGCCGTCGGCGATGTAGAGCGCGGGCACGCGGCTGAACGCCGCGGCGAGCCCGTGCGTCTCGGCGCGCTCGGCGCGCCAGATGGTGTGCGTCACGCCGTCCTCGGCGGTGAAGTCGTAGAGCGGCTTCCCGGCGCACACCTTCGCGGCGAGCGCGTCGACGTCAGACGAGGCGCGGTAGGTCAGGAACACCACGCCGGTCTGCGCGCGCAGGCGGATGATGTGCCGCGTGCGATCGTCTTCCTTGTCGCGGCGCGTGCGCTCGTGCTTCTTGATGAGGTCGCGATCGTACTCGTCGAGCGAGTAGCACGCCGCCAGGCCCGTCTGCTCGTGGGTGCCGACTCGCAGCCGGTAGAAGTACACCGACGGCTCGGGCTCGACGACGAGCGGCGCCGCGCGCTTGAGGTCCTCGAAGTTCCGCACGGCCTGCTCGTACACCATGTCGGCATACGGATCGGTCGCGGGCGGAAGATCGATCTCGGACCGCGTGACGCGCAGGAAACTCAGGGGATTGCCGGCCGCGAGGGCCCGCGCTTCCTCGGTGTTGACGACGTCGTAGGGAACGGAAGAAACCCGCGCGGCGACGTCCGGAAGGGGCCGGAGCGCGTGAAAGGGATGCACCGACGCCATAAGCAGCTATTCTAGGTCACCCCTCGTGCTAC
>CAYHSN010000529.1:1413-2820 GCA_964359235.1 uncultured Vicinamibacterales bacterium
TGAAAGGGATGCACCGACGCCATAAGCAGCTATTCTAGGTCACCCCTCGTGCTACAGCAACGTCGCATCCTGCAGGTTGTTGGAGTTGAGCTCGTCGGCCGCGGTGCCGATCTGGCTCTTCGCGTTGGCGAGCGTGTAGGTGGCCAGGCCGAAACGCGGCTGCCAGTTGTCGGTGTCTTCCTTCGGATCCTGGCCGAAGTTCTCGAGCCCCTTGAAGGCACACGCTCGGCCCATGCGCGCTGGGTCGATGTGACCGCCGAGATCTCCGTGGTGATGCGCCGTGCGCTCAGTTGCGCTACTGACCAGAGCCCCCGGCGCCCGCCCGGCGCGCGAACTCGCTCGTCCGGGCCAGCAGATGACCCGTGAGCCGCGCCTGCAGGCGATCACGCTCGCGGAGAAACGTGTCGCGATACGCGGGATCCACGGGCGTTCCCGGCGGCATGTTGCGGTGCGCGGTCAGGGGATTGATGTAGGCGCCGTTTCTGCGCAGGCGATAATCGAGGTGGGCGCCGGTCGCCGTGCCGGACGACCCGACGCGGCCGATCATCTCGCCCTGGTCCACGCGCGCGCGCCGATGAATCCCGGACGCGAACGACGAAAGATGCAGAGTCCACCTCGCCGCCGAGGATGTCGGCGAGCGCGACGGCCAGCTCCACGTTCTCGCCGGACTCGTCGACCGCGGCGATGAGCGATGGATGGTCCGCGTCGATCCCGGCGCGCAGCGAGACGAGCGCCGTCTGCGTTTCGAAGAGCCCGATGCGCGCCTCGAGTGCCGGCGCCGGTCCGTCGCCGCGGTTGATGACCTCGAGGAACCGGTCGCCGTCGATCTCGTAGCGAAACCGCCGCAGCGTGCCGTCGAGGGCGCGCACGAGCCTGTACGGCTGATCCGCGCGCAGCCGGCGCGGATCGAAGACGCGCCGTGCCGCGTCGATCGTGGCTCGCACGAAATCCGGACTCAGGCCGTGGCGGGCGAGCAGCGTGTCGAGCGTGGCGTCACGCGGAACGCGGGCGTCGATCGTCTCGGTGTCGCGAGGGAGGAAGATGTCGGCGCGGGCGGACGGCGCCAGGTTTCCATCCGCGCGCGCGCACGCCAACCAGGCGCCCGCGAGCGCCGCGAGTGCAAAGATGGGAAGGCCCGTACGGCACGACACGAGACGGGCAGTGTAGCACGTGGGAAGTCGGGTCCTACATCCCCCGCTGGCTCGAGGGCGGCACCATGCCCTTCAGCCGCAGGTAGGTGATGATGTTGCCGTAGTGCTCGAAGTCGTGGCTGGTTGCGAACGACTCGGCCAGCGCCTTCTCAAGGTCGGCCTTCCGTTCTCTTCATCGTTGGCCTGTCCTTGTTCGAATGATCGGGCCGAGCCCTTCGACGCCGCTCAGGGCAGGCCCTTCGACGCCGCTCAGGGC
>CAYHSN010000530.1:0-2814 GCA_964359235.1 uncultured Vicinamibacterales bacterium
CGGCCGACATGCGGTGCGCCTCGTCCACGATGACCAGGTCCCAGTGGACCTGGCGGAGCCCGGGCAGGATTTCCTGCCGCTTGGCCAGGTCGAGCGAGGTGATGATGCGGTTGCGCTCCAGCCACTGGTTCACGCCGAACTGATCGCGGAGGTCCTGGCCCTTGAGCACGAGGAACGTCGTGTCGAACTTCTCCTTCAACTCGCGCTGCCACTGGAAGGCGAGGTTCGCCGGGCAGACGATCAGGATGCGCTCGGCGAGGCCGCGCAGCTCGAGCTCGCGGATGAGCAGGCCCGCCATGATGGTCTTGCCCGCGCCGGCGTCGTCGGCCAGCAGGAACCGCACGCGCGCGAGCTTGAGCAGGTAGTCGTAGACCGCCTCGAGCTGGTGCGGGAGCGGATCCACGCGCGAGATCGAGAGGCCGAAGTAGGGATCGAACTCGTAGGCGATGCCCAGGGCGTAGGCCTGAAGGCCGAGTCGCAGAAGGCGCCCGTCGCCGTCGAAGGAGTGCCGCGCGTCGAGGATCGTGAGGCGCGCGAGCTCGGCGGCGGTGAGCGTCACCTTGCGGAAGCGCTCGGACTGCGTGCCGACCAGGCCGACGACCCAGCTCGCCGGACCGTTGGCTTGCACGGTCTCCACCCGCATCGGCTCGATGAAAAGGGGCCCGGTGAGGACTTGGCCTGCACTGATGGGAGGCACGCGCGTCACCATGCTGCGCTCACCGCTTTGGTCGGCGCGTCGCCCCGAACGCAAGGGCGGCGGAACGCCCCGATTATAGTCGGGCTTAGCAATCTCTTCACACGGTCTGAGGGCTTGGGGCGCCTGCCGTATACTCAGGCCGGCCCCATGCGTACCGACGTCCTGACGTGCCTGAGGCTGCTGGAGCCCGCGGATCGCTGGCGGTGGTTCGCGCTCGTGCCGCTCGCACTGGCGGCCGCGGCCGCCGAAGCTTTCGGCGCCGCCGCGGTCTTCGGCATGCTCACGATCGTGATCGATCCGGCGCGCGCCGCGACGCTACCGATCGCGTCGGCCGTGGCGGCGCGGCTCGGCGGCGGCGACGCGCGCGGCCTCATCGTCACGCTCACTGTGCTGCTCATCGCGTTCTACGTGTTCCGCAACCTGCTGCTCGGCTTCGCGGCCTGGGCCCAGGAACGCGTGGTGCACGAGTCGATCACCGACGTCTCGCGCCGATTGCTCCGCGGCTACTTCGCGGTGCCGTACGCGTTTCACTTCCACCGCAACTCGGCGAGCCTCATCCAGCGCGTCAGCCAGTCGGTCGAGGTGACCTACACGCTCGTGCTCTCGTCGATCGTGCACATTCTCACGGAAGGCGCCATCGCGCTCGGCATCGTGGCGGTGCTGGCGACCGCCGCGCCGCTCGTGACGCTGGTGGCCGCCGCCGCGACCGGACTCCTCATTCTCGTGCCGATCGCGCTGACGGGCCGCATCTTCGAGCGCCTCGGCCGCGACTACCAGCGCCACGAGGAGGACCTGCTGCTCGAACTGCAGCAGAGCCTCGGCGCCATGAAGGAGGTGAAGATCGCGGGGCGCGAGCGCTATTTCTACGATCGGTTCTCGGCGACGCGCGAAGCGCTTTCGCGGGTGCAGCACCACCGGTCGGCGCTCCAGGAGGCGATGCGGCTCGGGACCGAGACGGTGTTCGTCTGCGCGATGCTGCTCGTCGTGATGCTGCTCACGCTGGGCGGCCGGCCGGGCCAGGACGTGATCTCGGTGCTCGGCCTCTACGCCTACGCGGGCTTCCGCCTGGTGCCGTCGGCGAACCGCATCAGCCGCAACGTCGGCCAGCTCAAGGTCGGCCGCCCCTTCCTGGACGATGTGATGGAGGATATCGGGGCGATCGACACCGCGGCCGGCGCCGGCGTCGAGACGCCCGCGCCGGCGGACGCCGCGCCCTTCGCCGACGCGATCCGGTTCGAGCGGGTGTGGTACGCCTACGACACGGGTGGCGCCACGGTGCTGGAGGACGTCACGCTCGCGATCCGCAGGGGCGAGTCGATCGGCATCGTGGGCCAAACGGGCGCCGGCAAGAGCACGCTCGTGGACCTGTTGCTGGGGCTGCTGCAGCCCACGGGCGGCCGCATCAGCGTCGACGGCCGCGACCTTCGCCAGCACGCACGCTGGTGGCAGCGGCAGATCGGCTACGTCCCGCAGGCCTTCTTCGTCACCGACGACACGCTCAGGCGCAACATCGCGTTCGGGATTCCCGACGCCGAGATCGACGAGCGCCGGGTGCAGCGCGCGGCCCGCGTCGCGCAGTTGGAGGAGGTGGTGGCGGGGTTGCCGCAGGGGCTCGACACCTTCGTCGGCGAACGCGGCATCCGGCTGTCGGGCGGCCAGCGGCAGCGCGTGGTGATCGCGCGCGCGCTCTATCACGAACCGCAGGTGCTGGTCTTCGACGAGGCGACCTCGGCGCTCGACAACCAGACCGAGCGGGAGATCGCGCGTGCGATCGAGGCTCTGCACGGCGCGATCACGCTCATCGTCATCGCCCATCGGCTGAGCACGGTGCGCGGCTGCGACCGGCTGATCTTCCTCGACCAGGGACGCGTCGCCGGGGTGGGATCATACGAGGAATTGATGGCGGGCGATGCGCGCTTCCGCGCGGTCGCGGCCGAGGGACAGAGATAGCCACCGAGCACACGGAGAGGATTCACCACGGAGTTCTCAAATGCTGGCGGACGTGCGACATGCGCTGCGGTGGCTGGCCAGGAGCCCTGGGTTCACGCTGGTCGCCGTGGCCTCGCTCGCGCTCGGCATCGGCGTCAACACGTCGATCTTCAGCCTCGTGAACGCGC
>CAYHSN010000531.1:0-2814 GCA_964359235.1 uncultured Vicinamibacterales bacterium
TACACGCCGTACCAGGCCGAAATCGCGCAGGGCCGCCTCGAATCCCTCCTCAACTTCCAGACGCTGGTGAGGGACTTGACGGGGATGGACGTCGCCAACGCGTCGCTGCTGGACGAGGCGACCGCGGCCGCCGAGGCGATGACGATGATCCACCGCCTTCAGGCGAGGAAGGCGGGCGCGGGACACGAGGTGTTCCTGGTCTCCGATCGCTGTTTCCCGCAGACGATCGATGTGCTCAAGACGCGCGCCGAGCCGTTCGGCATCGAGCTGCGGATTGGCGACCTCGCCGGGTTGTCGTTCGATGGGGCGTGTGGCGCGCTGGTGCAGTACCCGGACGAGCACGGCAGCATCAGCGACCTGCGGGGATTCATCGAGAAGGCGCACGCCGCCGGTGCGCTCGTGGCCGTCGCGACCGATCTCCTGGCCCTCACGCTCATCACGCCGCCCGGCGAGATGGGCGCCGACATCGTCTTCGGCAACTCGCAGCGGTTCGGCGTGCCGATGGGGTACGGCGGGCCGCACGCGGCGTTCTTCGCCACCCGCGAAGAGTACGTGCGGCAGGCGCCCGGACGCATCATCGGCGTGTCGATCGACGCGCACGGCCGCCGGGCCTACCGCATGGCGATTCAGACGCGCGAACAGCACATCCGCCGCGAGAAGGCCACCTCCAACATCTGTACGGCCCAGGCTCTGCTCGCAAACATGGCGGCGATGTACGCCGTGTGGCACGGACCGGAGGGTCTCAAGGCGATCGCGCGACGGGTGCACACGCTTGGGCGCATCCTCGAGCAGGAACTGGCGGCGCTCGGGTTCCGGCAGACCAACGCGCACTACTTCGACACGCTGCGGATCGAGGTCGATTCGGCGGGCACCTCCGAGCGGGTTCGCCAGGCCGCTCGCGCGCGGGGGATCAACCTCAGGCGCATCGACGCGACGCACGTCGGCGTCGCGCTCGACGAGACGACGGGCTCGGGCTGCGTGCAGGACATCGTGGACGCGTTCGCCGAGGGCGCCGGGAAGCCGGGACGGCCGATCGACTTCGCGGCGGCGGAGAAGCGTGCGTCGGGCGACTACCCGGCCGGTCTGGGTCGCACCAGCGCCTTCATGACGCACCCGGTGTTCAACACGCATCACTCCGAACTGCAGATGATGCGGTACCTGAAGACGCTCGAGCGAAAGGACATCGGGCTCGATACGTCGATGATCCCGCTGGGCTCCTGCACGATGAAGCTGACGGCGGCGACCGAGATGCTGCCGCTCTCCTGGCCGGAATTCGCCGGGCTGCATCCATTCGCCCCGGGCAACCAGGCCGAGGGCTACGCGCAGATCATCCGCGAGCTGGAGGCGGCGCTGTGCGAGATCACCGGATTCGCGGCGGTGTCGCTGCAGCCGAATTCCGGCGCGCAGGGCGAGCTGACGGGCCTGATGGTGATCCGCGCGTACCATCGGGATCGCGGCGAGCCACAGCGCACCGTCGTGCTGATTCCGTCATCGGCGCACGGCACCAACCCGGCCAGCGCGGCCATGGCCGGGCAGCAGGTCGTGGTCGTGGCGTGCGACGGGCACGGGAACATCGACGTCGCGGATCTGCGGGCGAAGGCGGCACAGCATCACGATCGCCTCGCGGCCCTGATGGTCACGTACCCCTCGACCCACGGTGTCTTCGAGGAAGCCATTCGCGAGATCTGCGCGATCGTGCACGAGCACGGCGGCGAGGTCTACATGGACGGCGCGAACATGAACGCGCAGGTCGGGCTGACGAGCCCGGCGCGGATCGGCGCCGATGTCTGCCATCTCAACCTGCACAAGACGTTCGCGATTCCGCACGGCGGCGGTGGGCCCGGCATGGGACCGATCGCGGTCGCCGGGCACCTGGCGCCGTTCCTGCCGGGCCACCCGGTCGTGAAAACGGGCGGGACGAAGGCCATCAGCGCCGTGTCGGCCTCGCCGTACGGCAGCTCGGCGGTTCTGCTCATCTCGCACGCCTACGTCTGCATGCTGGGCGGGCGGGGGCTCACCGATGCGACGCAATACGCGATTCTCAACGCCAACTACATCAAGGCGCGGCTCGAGCGGCACTACCCGGTGCTGTACGTTGGGCCCACCGGCCGTGTGGCGCACGAGCTCATCTTCGACCTGCGGCCGTTCAAGCAACAGGCGCCGATCGACGAGCAGGATGTCGCGAAGCGGCTGATGGACTACGGCTTCCACGCGCCGACGGTGTCGTTCCCGGTGCCGGGCACCCTGATGGTCGAGCCGACCGAGAGCGAGCCGAAAGAGGAGCTGGATCGCTTCTGCGACGCGCTCATCGCGATCCGCGGCGAGATACAGGCCATCATCGACGGCACGGCCGATCCGAAGGACAACGTGCTCAAGAACGCGCCGCACACGGCCGAGGCCGTGACGGCTGAGCGCTGGACGCATCCGTACACGCGCGAGCAGGCCGCGTTTCCGCTGCCGTTCGTGCGCGCCAACAAGTTCTGGCCTCCGGTCGGCCGCATCGACAACCCGTACGGCGACCGGAACCTGGTCTGCAGTTGCCCGCCCGTGGAAGACTACGCGAAATAGTCAACAGTCGTCAGGCGACAGTCCCAGTCGACAGTCGAAGGAATTCGCCGTAGCGCAGGCCTTCAGGCCTGCCGGGCCGCTACGACTGTCGACTGTTGACCTTGATGCGTCAAAACCCACCGCCGTTTCGAGAGGGATGCTGTCCTGGCCGCGGCGGAACAGTGTAAGGAATTCCACCTCGGGCCGACCAAGGTCGGCCCCTACGAACGATTCCGCCATGTAGCGCAGGCCGGGCCGCTACGACTG
>CAYHSN010000532.1:0-2813 GCA_964359235.1 uncultured Vicinamibacterales bacterium
ACGGGTGCCCATCGTCTCCCTGACCGTACGCGTGGCGGCCTCGTACCCGAAACTCGTCCGCAGTGCGCTGCCGTCCATGAACGTGTAGTCGGACGCAATGTCCAGCGGGTTTCCCGGCGTCCTGAACTGGACCTGCCGCGATCCGGTGAGCGAGAGCTGGGCGCCGCTCGGCGTCCGGATCGTGATGTTCTGAGCGACTTTGACCTGTGTGGACCACCGAGGATCCCAGCCCTGCGTGATCGTCGTGCGCGTGCCGTCCGGCGACGTGATCGTCCGAGAGCCGTTCCGGCCTTCGACGGTCGTCGTCTGGAGGCCAGCGGCATCGATGTCGGTACGCAACGTGTCGCCATTGGACAGGAGCTGGACGACGAACGTGCGCTGACGTTGCTCCGGCGTGGTCAGGGTGGTCGTTCCGATACGGTTCTCGCGCGAGAACGCAAGCTGCGTGAGGCCAGACTCCGCGTTCTCGTCGCTGATCATCCGCCCGTCGGTATCGTACGTGAAGCGTGAACGGCCGCCGTTGGGGTACTTGAACGACGCCAGCAACCCCTCCGCCTGGTACTCGAGTTCCCACGTCTGGCCGCCCGGCCCGACGACGCTCCGCAGTTTGCCGTCGGAGTCCGATTGAAAGGTCGTTCGAATGCCGCCCGGGGCGACGAGCGCCACGAGTCGAGGTCCAACTCGCTCGATCTCAGTACGCTGACTGTTCGGGTCGACGATGCCAGTCAGACGGCCGTCGTCGTCATACTCAAACGTGAACAGCACGTCGCCGGTGAGGGCGTCGCGGGTCTGGAGGTGCCGGCCGGATCCGTCGAAGGTGTACGCTTCGGCGCCGTCGGACGACGGCACGAGGAGCTGCCCTGCAGAGGCTTCACGCCGTGACGACGCGATGCCCCGCACGCGGTAGATGTTGGCGCCCCACTCGGTGATGAGCAGTCCGCCATCAGGAGAAACCGCAACCTCCTGCGGCTTGCCCGACAGGCCGTTGCTCGCCACGGTGCCCTCGTTCCCGAGCCCGCCGGTGGCGGCAACCGTGCGGATGATGCCGGCGTTATCGACGCGGCGCACCTTCGATCCATCGACCTCGGTGATGTACAACGTGCCGTCTGGCGATACCTGGACATCGTTCGGACGATTCAGCGCGGCCGTCGTCGCCGGAAGGCCTTCCGAAGGGGAGAACGTCGATCCCCCGGCCACCTTCCGAATCAAGCCGTCCGGGCTGATGCGATAGACCCGGTTCTCGAAGAACGCCGCGGCGTACACCGACCCGTCCGGCGCAATGCCGAGGCCGCGCAGACCGCTGAACCGCGCTTGCAGCGCGGGTCCCGCAACCTCGTTGAAGGTCGTCGTGCCGCCTCCCGCGAACGTCGCGATCGCGCCATCGAGCGCCACGCGGCGGATTCGATTGTTGCCAGAATCGCTGATATAGACCGCGCCGTCGGGCGCGACAACGACGTCAAGCGGATCATTCAACGTGGCAGCCGTGGCCGGCCCCCCGTCGCCCGAGAATCCGGATTGCCCCGCGATTCCCGCGAAGACCACCAATTGGCCGTCGGGCGTCCGGCGCCGCACGACGTCGGCGATCGTGTCGATGAAGTACAAGCTCCCGTCCGGTCCGGTCGCCTGGACGCGGCCCGCCGACGCGGCGGCGATCTGCTGAACCTGTCCTGCGGCGTCGATGCGATACGTCGGCCCGACGCCTCCGGTTGAGGTGCCGTTGGAGACGTAGAAGCTCCCGTCCGCCGACGCCACGAGGCCCTGCGGGCGCGTCAGCGTCAACTGACGCGCGGGCGTGACCGGCGTGACTCCGTTCTGCAGTCCACCGAACGGCGTTCCGGCGACGGTCGTGATCGACAGCGGCACGCTCGAGATGCTCTGCCGGCGACCGTCACCGGAGTAGAGGATGCCCGACGCCGGGTCGTACGCATGATGAATCCCGAAGCTCCAGCCGTTGCCGCTCGCCGCCCCCATCGACAGCGTGCCGAGCATCGCCGTGTTCGTCTGCCAGTAGGTCACCTCTCCACGCGTCGCGTCGCTCGTGACCGGCGTGCCGCCCGGCATCCCGAAGCTGTTGCCCGCTCCCGATCGCGCGCTCGTATACGACCCGTCATAGACGTACCCGATTCTGACCGCCGCCTGCACCGCGCCCTCGACCTTGCGGCCGTACGCGTCGTAGCCGTCCCACGTGTAGCTGTATCGCTGGTTGGCTCGTGGCGCGAACGTCTCCTGGTGTTCGCGGCCGGCCACGGCGACGATCAGCTCAATCCGCTTGAGCGGTGACGGCACGCTTGAGCCGCTCAGCGTGCCGCTCAGCGTGTAGGTGGATCGCCGGCGCGGCGCGCGCGAGCTGCGATAGTGCAAGTCGAACGCCGTGCCGACGAGCGGGATGGTTTCGCCGAGACCCTGGTTCTGGCACTCGATGATCGAGCCGCTCTCGCACGTCGGCGTGTCCGTGTCCTCGTTGCTGCCACCCTCTGGTCCGGGCACGTTCGGCGGACTCGATCCGTCGGGACCGAGGAACGGCCAGTTGTAGTCGTGCGGCGTGAAATGCGTGACCAGGACGCGCCAGACGCTCTGGCCCGGCTCGTAGAGCGCCGCCAGCGTCTGCCGCTCGATGTCGGTAATGCCGACCGCCGCGAGCGCGGCCGGCGACGCGGGTGCGCCGGTGCCATCGACGTCGAGATCGGCCAACCCGCCGGGTTCGGCGAGGATCTTGATGACGCAGCCGTCAGGTATCGGCACCCACGCGCGCGCGGTTTCGTCGTAGTACGCCGCCGGCACGCGTTGCCCGGCGGCGTACCCGAGGAAGTTGT
>CAYHSN010000533.1:0-2812 GCA_964359235.1 uncultured Vicinamibacterales bacterium
CACGGGCGCGTCCCTCGGCCAGCTCGGGACGCCCTGAGCGACGCCGAAGGGCGCAGGGCCGGCAGCCGTGGTCGCTCGGAAACAACGACCGCACGGAGCGGAGCGGGGCGGCGGGGCCCCGCGAGCGACGCGCTTGGCGGGGTGCAGGCGCCTTCGCCACGCTTCGGCGGCCCTGGACGAAGCTCGAAGAGCGGAGTCTGGGGGTCCCCGCCGGTTCGAGCGATGAGCACCCGTGGGCTGGGATCGGCCAGGGCCCGTTCCGGCGACGAAGCGTCACCCGGAGGCGAAGCATGAACTGCCGCGCGATTTGCCTCGCGACACTCGCCTGCGTCCTGCTCGCCGCCTGCGCGGCGACGTCCTCCCCCACCCAGACCGCCGGCGACTGGGCCGCGCGCCGTGGGCGCATGGTCGAGACGCAGATCCGCGCGCGGGGCATCACGGACGAACGCGTGCTCGCCGCGATGCGAAAGGTCCCGCGTCATCTCTTCATCCCGGAGGACCGGCGCGCCTACGCGTACGAGGACCACCCGGTTCCCATCGGCCTCGGCCAGACGATCTCGCAGCCCTTCATCGTGGCCTACATGACCGACGCGCTGAAGCTCGCGCCAACCGATAAGGTGCTCGAGATCGGCACCGGCTCGGGCTACCAGGCCGCCGTCCTCGCGGAACTCGCGCGTGAGGTCTACACGATGGAGATCGTCCCTGAGCTGGCCGAGCGCGCGCGTGCGACGCTCGAGTCGCTCGCCTACAGGAACGTGCGCGTGCGCCACGGCAACGGCTACCTCGGCTGGCCCGAGGCGGCGCCCTTCGAAAAGATCATCGTGACGGCGGCGCCCGACGAGGTGCCGAAGGCGCTCGTGGACGAGCTCGCGGTGGGCGGGACGATGATCGTGCCGGTGGGACGCGTCGAGCAGATGATGACGATCATCCGCAAGACCGCGCGCGGTGTCGTGCAGGAGGAGACGATCCCGGTGCTGTTCGTGCCGATGACGGGAAAGCCGAAGGGGTGATGAGGGCCGGCTGAAGCCGGCCCCTACCGACCACTGGCCACCCGTGACCGACTTCAGGCCAGTGCCGCGAGGCGGCGGTCGATCTCGGCGAGCGCGAGGTCGAGCTGCCGGCGCCTGACGGGGTTCTGCGCGGTCGCGACCTGCACCTGGAGCGACGTTCGGGCGAGCTGCAGTGAATCGAACTCCCGCTTGCGCTCGGGATCGACGGCCGGCTTCCCGCCGGAGAGCCGGCGTTTCTCCGCCTCGCGCTCTTCCATGCGCTCCTGAATGCGGGCTTCGATGTCGACGAGCGCTTCTCCGGAGTCACCCATAGATTTGGTAGTCTAACCCGGCGACAGCCCCAGCCCAAAGCCCCAAGTTCTACTTGACCGCCGCGAACATGATCTCCACGAGGCCGTCGGGCGCGACGAGCCCGGTCTCGACGGTCGCGCGCGCCGGGAAATCCTTCCCGAAGAACGGACGGTACTCGCTGTTCATCGCCGCGAAGTTCGCCACGTCGGTCAGATAGACGACGGCGTCCACGACGTGCGAGCGATCGAAGCCGGCCGCGCCGAGCACCTGATCGACGCGCGCGAGCGTCTCCTTCGTCTGCGCGCCCACGTCGCCCGTGTTCGTGCCGGTGTTCCCCAGCATGCCCGACACGAACAGGCGGTTGCCGGCGCGAATTGCGGAGCTGAGATTCGGATTCGGCTGAGCGCTCGTGTTGATCGCGTCTTTCGGCCCCGAGACCGCGACCATCGTGATCTCGACGTTGTACTGGGGCCCGGTGAGCGCCGTCTTCACGGTGGCGCGCGCCGGCGGCCGTGTGAAATGCGTTCGATACGCCGCGTTCATCTCCTGGAACAGCGCCGTGTCGGTGATGTAGACCTTCGAGCTGACGACATCGTCGAAGCTCATGCCCGCCGCCTTGAGAATCGCGCCGGCGTTCGACATGACGGTCTTGACCTGCGCGGTCATGTCGCCTTCGACGACCGAGTTGTCGCGGCCGTTGCGCGAGATGAGGCCCGAGAGAAAGAGCGTGTCGCCCGACTTGATGCCGTAGCTGTACGGGTTCGGTGACGTCATCCAGTCGGCCGGGTGCACGACGGTGCGCTCGCCGCCTGTCGGAATGGCGACCATCGAGACCTCGACGAGCGCATCGGGCAACACGAGATTCGTCACGACCGTCGTCCGGGTCGGCGGATCCTTCGGCCAGAACGCCTTGTACGCGTCGTTCATCGCCGGAAAGTCGCCGGCGTTTCTGAGATAGACCATCACGGCCGCGACATTCTCCATGGACGACCCGGAAGCCTCGAGCACCTTTCCCATCTGCTTCAGGATCGCCGTGGTCTGCGCGCCGGCCGTCGAGCCGACGATCGTCCCGTCGGCGCCGGTCGCGAGCGCGCCGGCGACGTAGATGAAGCCGCCGGCCCGGACCGCCGTGCTGAACGGCCCGATCGGCGGCGGACCGAGGGTGATGACCTTCTTCCCGCCTTGTGCCATGAGTGTGACTCCCGCGAGCGACGCCACGATGAGCGTGGCCAGCCCCGTTCTGCGCATACGTTCCTCCCCCTTCCGGACGGAGTCAGGGTACAGGGAGAGGCCAGGAGGATCAACTGAGAAATTGACGATTGTCGATTGTCGATTGCTGATTGCTGATTGCCGGTGCGTCGCTGAAGGCCGCGCGCGTTCGGCTTTCGTCCACTCGCACGGCACGCGCACGTCGTCTGGCGTCAGGCGGGCGTCACGGTGCATGAGGAGTCGATAGTGCGTCAAAACCGGAGAGGGCTTGCGAGCGGAAGAGCCGCACCGGCGGCGGCTGG
>CAYHSN010000534.1:0-1072 GCA_964359235.1 uncultured Vicinamibacterales bacterium
GGCGCCGGGACCATGGGCAACGGCATCGCGCAGGTGTTCGCGCAGGCGGGGTTCAGTGTGCGCCTGCTCGACAGCGTGCCGGCCGCCTTCGATCGCGCGCGCGCGACCATCGAGAAGAGCCTCGCGAAGTTCGTCGAGAAGGGCAAGCTGCAGCCGGCCGATCGTGACGCGGCGCTCGGACGCCTGACCTTCGGCGGCGCGCTCGAGGACCTCGCCGGCGCCGACTACGTCGTCGAGGCGATCGTCGAGGACGTCAACGCGAAGCGGGCGCTCTTCGGGCGCCTCGATGCCGTCACGCGCCCGCACGTCATCCTCTCGTCGAACACGTCCTCGATCTCCATCACGACGCTCGGCGCGGCGACCAGGCGACCCGACAAGGTGCTGGGCATGCACTTCATGAACCCCGTGCCGCTCATGACGCTCGTCGAGCTCGTGCGCGGGCAGGCGACGTCGGCCGAGTCGATGTCGACGGCGCTGGAGCTGTGCAAGACGCTCAACAAAACTGCGGTCGAAGCCGCCGACTACCCCGGCTTCATCGCCAACCGCGTCCTGATGCCGATGATCAACGAGGCGATGTACGCGCTGATGGAGGGCGTCGGGTCAGCCGAGGCGATCGACACCGTGATGAAGCTCGGGATGAATCACCCGATCGGTCCGCTCGCGCTCGCCGACTTCATCGGTCTCGACGTGTGCCTGGCCATCATGAACGTGCTGCACGAAGGCCTGGGCGATCCGAAGTACCGGCCGTGCCCGCTTCTGCGGCGCACGGTCGCGGCAGGACATCTGGGGCGAAAGAGCGGACGAGGGTTCTACATCTACTGACCCTTCCGACACTCACTTGATCGGCTTGATCTCCTTCGGCCCCGCCGGGTGCACGCTGTTGTCCGAGAGCAGCTTGTAGAACGCCGGCATTCCGGCGATCGCCGTGTTCGTCTCGTCAATCGCCTTCGCCAGTACGGCCTTGGCTTCGCCGACCTGGCGCGTCTGCGTCGCGGTCGGGAGCGACGTCGACGCCATGACCTGGTTCTTCAGTCCGCCGATGCGGCCGCGGACGTTCTGCTGGCCGCCGCCG
>CAYHSN010000534.1:1172-2791 GCA_964359235.1 uncultured Vicinamibacterales bacterium
GACCTGGTTCTTCAGTCCGCCGATGCGGCCGCGGACGTTCTGCTGGCCGCCGCCGAAGCCGCCGCCACCGCCGCCCGGCCCGCCACCCGCGAGCCCGAACTGACGGCGCAGCCCTTCGATCTGCTTCGCGAGCTCGTCCACGCGCGTCTTGACGCCTGACGGCACGTTCTCGGCCTTTTTCAGCATGTCCTGCGCGCTGGTGAGCTGGTCGTTGATCGCCCTCACCGCGTCGGCGGCCTCGTTCGCCGTCCGCTGCAGCGCGTGCAGCTCCAGGCTTGTCTCGAACCACGCGCGGCGATCGGCGTCAGCGATCGTGATCTCCGGGTCGCCTGCGACGCCGAGGCGCGTCTCGCCCGCCTCACGCCCGTCGACGCTCAGCGTGACGCGATACTCGCCCGGCAACACGAGCGGCCCGTTGAGGCCGCCACCACCGAAGCCGCCGCCACCGCCCGGACCAGCCGGCTGCCCGGCCGGCGCCGGCAACGGCAACGGCTCGACGCGCAGATCCCAGGTGACGATGTTCACGCCCGGCTCGGTGCGATCTTTCAGCGCGTCACCGGCCAGCTCGCGCACGACCGTGCCGCTCGCGTCCGCGATCGTGAGCTTCACCGACTTGGGCTTCGCCTTGAGGGAGTAGCTCAGGAGCGCGCCCGGCTCGGGATTCCTGCCGAGGAAGAGCCTGTCGCCCTCGAAACTCTTCATGCGATCGTTCGAAGGATTGCGCTGCACGGCCGGCCGCGCCTCGAACACGAACGCGTCGGTCGACGCCGCCTTCGCCCACTGCTGGAACGGCGCCAGGTCATCGAGAATCCAGATACTCCGGCCGTGCGTGGCCAGCAGCATCGCGTTGTCGCGGGGGTGCAGCGTGATCTCGTAGATCGGCACGGTCGGCAGGTTCGCCTTGACGCGCATCCAGCGCGCGCCGCGATCCACGCTCACGAAGAGCCCCGTCTCGGTGCCGAGATACAGCACGTTCGGATTCTTGAGATCCTCGGTGATCGTCCGCGCGACCTGTCCCTTCGGCAGATCCCCGGCGATGGACTTCCACGTGGCGCCGAAGTCGGTGCTCGCGAAGACATAGGCGTTGAAGTCGCTCGCCCGGTGGCCGTCGAACGTCGCGTACACCGTGCCCTCGTCGAAGCGCGACGGCGCAACGCGTGAGACGTCGGTGTTCGCCGGCAGCCCGGTGACCTTCGACGTCACGTTCGCCCACGTCTTCCCCTCGTCCCGCGACACCTGCACCTGCCCATCGTCTGTTCCGGCGTAGTAGAGCCCCGCGCGCTTCGGCGACTCGGCCAACGTCGTGATCGTGGAATACGCGCCGACGCCGTCGTTTCTGGCAATCGTGATCTTGTTGCCCGGCACGCCCATGAGCGACAGCTCATCACGGTCGGCGTTGGTCGTCAGGTCGGGGCTGATGACCGCCCATTCGTGGCCGCGATCGGTGGACCTGAACACCCGATTGGCCGCCACGAAGACCGCCGCCGGGTTGTGCGGCGAGATGAGCATCGGGGTGTCCCAGTTCCATCGGTAGTTGGTCTGCCCGTCGGCCGGCTCCGGCCGGATCGGCTTCCGCTCGTTCGTCACGCGATCGACACGGTTCATGCGGCCATCCTGCG
>CAYHSN010000535.1:0-2782 GCA_964359235.1 uncultured Vicinamibacterales bacterium
CCGCGAGCGAGGCGAGTGAGCGGCGGCAGGCGCTGGGGGTGGCGCCTTCGCAAGGTTTCGGCGACCCTAGCCGAAGCTCGAAGAGCGGAGGCTGGGGGCCCCAGCGCAGGTTGAGTGAAGAGAGCGCGCGGGCGCGGCGTGGGGCGTTGGGGTCCCACGAGCGACCGCGCTAGGCGGGGTGCAGGGGTCCCCGCCGAAGGTGAGTAATGAAGATCAAGACCAAGAAGGATCGGCGCGAGCGCATCAGGTTGCGGCAGCGCAAGCGCCTGTTCGGGACGCCCGAGCGGCCGCGCCTGGCCGTGTTCCGCAGCGTGGCCAACATCCAGGCGCAGGTCATCGACGACCTGGCGGGACGGACGCTCGTGTCGGCCTCGAGCGTGGAACCGACGGTCAAGGCGCTTCTGAGCGGTCCCGTGCGCGCGAGCAACAAGGCCGGGGCGCAGGTGCTCGGCAAGGTGCTCGCCGAGCGGCTGTTGTCGAAAGGCATCAGCCAGGTCGTGTTCGACCGCGGCGGCGTGCTGTATCACGGACGCGTGCGGGCGCTGGCCGAGGCCGCCCGCGAGGCCGGCCTGAAGTTCTAGGACCCTCTATGATTCACACACGAGAGAAGATCGACCCCTCGCAGTTCGACCTCCACGACACGGTGGTCTCGATCAACCGTGTCACCAAGGTCGTCAAGGGCGGCAAGAACCTGAGCTTCAGCGCGCTCGTCGTCGTCGGCGACGGCCATGGGGTCGTCGGTTTCGGCGTCGGCAAGGCGAAGGAAGTGCCGTCGGCGATCAAGAAGGGCATCGAGGCGGCCAAGAAGGGGCTGGTTCGCGTGCCGCTGCAGGGCACCACGATCCCGCACAGGATCGTCGGCCGGTTCGGAGCCGGCCAGGTCCTGCTCAAGCCGGCGCCCGACGGCACGGGCATCATCGCCGGGGCCGGCGTCCGCGCCGTCGTGGAGTCGGCCGGGATCACCAACGTGCTCACGAAGTCGATCGGATCGGCGAACCCGCACAACGTGGTACGCGCGACGTTCGCGGGCCTGCTGGCGCTCAAGGATCCGGTTTCCGTGGCCCGGTTCCGCGGGAAGAGCCTCGAGGAGCTCGTGGGCGCCTAGCGAGAAACGTCATGACTCAGAAAGAGCAGCGCGCGGCGGCCAAGACCGTGAAGGTCACGCTCGTGAAGAGCACCATCGGCTTCGACCGCAAGCAGGAACACGTCGTGCGCGGCATGGGGTTGCGTCGCCTCGGGCACACCGTCGAGCTCAAGGACGGCCCCGCGACGCGCGGCATGATCCGCAAGGTGCGGCATCTGGTGAGAGTGGAAGACTGACGAGTCACTTATGGATTTGAGCAACCTGCGTCCTCCAAAGGGCGCCAAGCACGCCAAGAAGCGGGTGGGCCGCGGTCACGGCGCGGGCCAGGGCAAGACCGCCGGGCGCGGCCACAAGGGCGCGCAGTCGCGTTCGGGGTACAAGAGCAAGCGCGGCTTCGAAGGCGGTCAGATGCCGCTGCACCGGCGCGTGCCGAAGCGCGGCTTTCACAACCCCTTCCGCGTCGAGTACGCCGTCGTCAATCTCGACACGATTGCGGCGCGGTTCGACGTCGGCGCCGAGGTGACGCCCGAGCGCCTGCGCGAGGTGGGCCTCGTGCGCGACGGGCAGGCGCCGATCAAGGTGCTGGGGCGCGGTGAGATCGGCAAGGCCCTGACGATCCGCGCCCACAAGTTCAGCGGCCGCGCGACCGAGCGGATTCAGGCGGCGGGCGGCACGGCGGAGGTCCTGGCCCGCTGACGCGGGTCGCGACCGGAGCAACCTATGCTCGACAACGTCAAGAACATCGTCGCGGTGCCGGAGCTGCGCAACCGGGTCCTGTTCACGCTGGCGCTGCTCGGCGTCTACCGGATCGGCGCCCATATCCCGACGCCGGGCATCGACCCCCAGGCGCTCGCGGAGCTGACCCGGGAGCTCAGCAACACGATGTTCGGGCTGTACGACATGTTCTCGGGCGGCAGCCTGAGCCAGATGACGATCTTCGCGCTGGGCATCATGCCCTACATCAGCGCGTCGATCATCCTGCAGCTCCTGACCGTCGTCTCGCCGTACCTCGAGCGGCTGTCGAAGGAAGGCGAGCTCGGGCGGCGCAAGATCATCCAGTACACGCGCTACGGCACGTTGCTCATCAGCGTGGTCCAGGCGCTCGGCATCGCCATCTACCTCGAGCGCCAGACGAACGTCGCGGGCGGGCTGGCGCTCGTCGATCACCCTGGCTGGGGCTTCCGTTTCCTGACGGTGCTCACGCTCACGACCGGCTCGTGCTTCGTGATGTGGCTCGGCGAGCAGATCACCGAGCGCGGCATCGGCAACGGCATGTCGCTGCTCATCTACTCGGGCATCGTCGTCGGGCTGCCGCGCGCGGTGGTGCAGACGCTCGAACAGTTGAGCACCGGGCAGATGAACCTGCTGCGGCTGGTGTTCCTGATCGTGATGATGGTGGTCGTCGTGGGCGCGATCGTGTTCATGGAGCGCGGCCACCGGCGCGTGACGGTGCAGTACGCCAAACGTGTCGTCGGGCGGCGGTCCTACGGCGGGGCGAGCACCCACATTCCGCTGAAGGTGAACACGGGCGGCGTGATGCCGGTCATCTTCGCCTCGTCCATTCTGGCGTTCCCGGCGACGCTCGCGCCCATGTTTCCCCAGGGCGGATGGCTGCAGGGCGCGGTGGAGGCCCTCGACTACGGCGAGCCGCTCAACAACCTGCTGTTCATCACGCTCATCATCTTCTTCGCGTATTTA
>CAYHSN010000536.1:0-2777 GCA_964359235.1 uncultured Vicinamibacterales bacterium
CGAGGCTTCGGCGACCCAGCCGAAGCTCGAAGGAGCGAAGGCTGGCGGACCGCCGTAGCCTTGGCGGAGGCGGTCAGCCGGCCCGACAGAAGCCCCGCCTCTACCGCTGCGTTGCCGGCGCGGGTTTCGGCGCGCGGTAGGTGTAAATGAGGTAGTCTGCCCGCTTGCGATCGTCCTTCGACGGCTTCACCCGATCCAGGTTCTCGACCGGCACCATCGTCACCACCTTGACCTTCGCGCCCTTCACGCGGCGATCGATCCGATCGGCCGTGCCGAGCCCGTAGTCGCTGTGGAACGACCCGTTGACGTGCACGACGATCGGCCGTGACGCGGCGGCCTTCTGATACGCCCCGGCGATCGACTCGGCCATCGTCTCGTCCTTCACGCACTGCGCGAAGTAGAAACGCTCGGTCGTCTGCCGCTTCTCGGCGACGCTCTTCTTCTCGTCGCCCGGCATCGGGTGCGCGTTCATCGTCTCGGCGAAGTTGTCGAAGTACTGGTCGAAGGGACACTGCAGGTCCTTCGCCGCATGCCCCCGGTCGCCATCGGCCATCGTCTTCAGGAACTCCAGGCCGGCTTTGCTGACCTCGTTCGCGAGCTTGCGAGGCACGTTGCTCGCCACGACGGTCCAGCCGCGCGCCTTGGCGAATTCGACCATCGGCCGGTAGTCGGTCTTGTAGCGAGGCCACGGACGCGACTCGGTCAAGAACTCATCCTCGGCGATCGTCCCAGCGAGATACGCGTCGAGCGACGCCTGCACGTCTCGCTCGAACATTTCGAGCGAGAGCACGATCGACCCGCGCCGGCGCGCGAGCCCTTCGAGGATGGCCAGCTCGAGCCGGTGCGTGTTCGGATCGTCGTGTTGCTCGCCGACAAAGACGATGTCGGCGTACATGAGGTCGGAGAGCATCAACTCGAAGTCCGAGAAGCGCTTCGTGCCGGACTGGAATACCCGCTCGGGCACGTACGCGACCACGGCGTCGGCGGGCGGCGCCGGCAGCGTCGGCGGTGCGGGCGCCGCCTGCGCGGGCATTGCCAGCGGGGCCTGTGCGGCAGCCTGCGGGTTCCCCAGACTCCACGTGAGAACAAGGACCGGGACGATGAATGACATGGTGGGCATGGTGGGCATGGTGGGCATGGTGGGCATGATGGGCATGACGAAGGCGACGCTCCTCTTCGCCTCATCCTACCGGATTGCGCGACATCGTGCGATGGCCTGGAGGCCGGCGTACGACAACCACGTGCCGCAGTCGCGCCTGCCCTTCACGGCCGCCGTCGCACACACTTGCCAGCCGCGGGAGATTCGTCCTACTCTGGCCCGCTGACAGTCCGTTCGACGTGACCGGCCAGGCGTCGCCATGAAACCCCTCAAGATGCTGTGGATGCAGGAACCGGTCACGCGCGCGGCACGCCGCCGGCCGAGCCGGTCGTGACGCCGGGCGAACAGGAAGCCTCGCAGCTCGTCGTCGAGCGCGTGGGCGGCGCGGCGGGCGGTCCGGGCGGATTCGGCCGACCTGGCGGGCCCGGCGGCGCTGGCGCGCAGGGCGGCGCCAATCGCGAGGCCGTGCGACGGCGAAGATCCCGCAGCACATGCGCGCCGAGCTGCAGATCCTCGTCGGGCAGAAGAAGACCGTGCTCGAGATTCGCGACTTCCTGTCGGGCGAGTTCGAGCCGCTGGCGATCGAGAACGTGATGACCTACGTCCGGGCGCAGGAGAAGCTCGGCGCGGTGAAGCTCGTGCCGCTGCCCCCGCCTCCGCCGAAGAAGAAATGAATCGTCGCGCAGGCCTTCAGGCCTGCTTGAGCGTCCGCCTGCAGGCGGACCCGAGAGGCTCTCATGAACGCGATCCTCGTTCGTCAGTTCGGCGGAACGGAGGTGCTCACGATCGAGGACCTCCCCGATCCCGCGCCGGGGCCGGCCGACGTGCTCGTGCAGGTGAAGGCGGTCGGCGTCAATCCCGTCGACACCTACGTGCGCAGCGGCACCTATGCCGTCAAGCCGGATCTCCCCTACATCCCCGGCTCCGACGCGGCCGGGGTCGTCGAAGCCACCGGCACGTTCGTGAGCGGTTTCAAGCCCGGTGACCGCGTGTACCTCACCGGCACCACGCGCGGCCGCGCGCAGGGCGCGTACGCGTCGATGGCGACCTGCCACGCGTCGCAGGTGCACCGGCTGCCGGAGCGCCTGACGTTCGCACAGGGCGCCGCGATCGGGGTTCCCTACGGCACCGCGCACCGCGCGCTCTTCGGGCGCGCCCAGGCGCGGCAGGGCGAGACCGTGCTCGTGCACGGCGCGAGCGGCGGCGTCGGCGTCGCCGCCGTGCAGATCGCGCGCGCCGCGGGCATGACGGTCATCGGCACCGCGGGCACCGACGAGGGTCTCGCGCTCGTCGGCGCACAAGGCGCGCGGCACGCGGTCGATCACCGAAAGCCGGGCTGCGTCGAGGAGATCCGCGCGCTGACCGGCGGGCGCGGCGTCGATGTCATCATCGAGATGCTCGCCAACGTGAACCTCGAGAAGGACCTCGGCCTCCTCGCGCCGTTCGGCCGCATCGTGGTCGTGGGCAACCGCGGCCGTATCGAGATCGACCCGCGCATGGCCATGCGGGTCGACGCGGCGATCCTCGGGATGGTCTTGTGGAACGTGTCAGCCGCGGAGCTGGAGGAGATTCACGCGGCCCTCATCGACGGCTTCGAGCGCGGGACGCTCTCCCCGGTCGTCGGCCGCGAGCTGCCCCTCGGTGAGGCCCCGCGCGCGCACGAGCTGGTGATGGCGCC
>CAYHSN010000537.1:0-2776 GCA_964359235.1 uncultured Vicinamibacterales bacterium
GACGATGCGCGTGCGATCGGGCGCGAGGGGCCAGATCGTGTGGGTCATCATGTAGTAGCGCGCCGGCAGGGTGCGGGCGTCCGCCGGCAGGGCGGGGCGCGGTTTGGCTTCCATCAAGTTACTCCTGAGATTGTAGGATTTTAGGATTGCATATTGTAGGATTGGCAGCCGCGCCACTTGCAATCCTTCAATATGCAATCCTGCAATCTGCCATTCAGGTGTCTGTGACCCAACCGTCGCTCATCCGGGCGCTCGGGCGGTGGGACCTCACCGCCATTGGCGTCAACCAGGTCATCGGCGGCTCGATCTTCCTGATGCCGTCGCTTCTGGCGGCCAGCGTCGGGGCGTGGAGCCCCGTGGCGTTTCTCGCGGTGGGCGCGCTGTCGATGGCGATCGCGCTGTCGTTCGCGGAAGCCGCGAGCCGGTTCGACGAGACGGGCGGGCCGTATCTCTTCACGCGCCCGGTGTTCGGGCGGTTCGCGTCGTTCGAGGCGGGCTGGCTGCTGTGGTACGCCCGCGCGTCGAGCTGGGCCTCGATCGTCAACGGCCTCGCCGACGCGCTGAGCTTCTACTGGCCGGCGCTCAAGACGGGCCTGCCGCGCGCGTCGCTCATCGCGAGCGTCATCGCGATCATCTGCTGGATCAACGTCCGCGGCATCCGCCAGAGCGCGTTCGTCGTCAACCTGCTCACGATCGGCAAGCTGGTGCCGCTCGCCCTGTTCATCGTGATCGGCTTCTTCTTCGTGAACCCCGAGTGGGTGAAGCCGGCGGGCGGGGTGTCGTGGTCGTCGGCGTCGGCGACGGCGCTCCTGGTGATCTTCGCGTATGGCGGCTACGAGGTCGTGACGGTGCCGGCCGGCGAGGCGAAGGATCCGATGCGGATGGTGCCCTTCGCGCTTGTCATGACGATCGCCACCGTCACGGCGGTCATGACGCTGGCGCAGATCGTGGCGCTCGGCACGCTCGAAGGCCTCGCGTCGTCGAAGACGCCTCTGGCCGACGCTGCGGTCGTGTTCCTCGGCGCCGCGGGCGGGCTGCTGTTGACGGCCGGCGCGGCGGTGTCGATGCTGGGCAACAACATGGGCCATCCGCTGTCGGGATCGCGCAACCTGTACGCGCTGGCCGAGCAGGGCGACTTGCCAGCGATCTTCGGGCGCGTGCACCCGGTGTATCGCACGCCGTGGATCGCGGTGATCTTCACGTCCGCGGTGGCGCTGGTGCTCGCGCTGAGCGGGTCGTTCGCCACGCTCGCCGCCGGGAGCGCCGTCGCGCGGCTCGTGCTCTATGCCGGCACCTGCGCGTCCGTCCTGATGCTGCGCCGGCCGCGCTTCGCCGGGGTCGTCCGGCCGGCGACCTTCGTGGCGCCCGGTGGCCCGACGATCCCGCTCGTCGGGATCCTGCTCGCGCTCTCGATCATCGCCGGCGCCACGACGATGCAGCTCCTGGTGGGAGTGGGCGCGATCGTCGCGGGGGCTGTGTTGTATCTTGTGGCCGCACCCGGCGCGCGGGATGTACAGAGCTGAACCCCCGTGCCACCGGGTAGTGAGCCACGAAGACGCGACGGAAGGGCCACGAAGGCACGAAGCCACGAAGCGGGCACGAAGCCACGAAGCCACGAAGGCACGAAGGCACGAAGGCACGAAGGCACGAAGACACGAAGACACGAAGGCACGAAGCCACGAAGACACGAAGACACGAAGGCACGAAGACACGAAGGCACGAAGAAGAAGGCGGGCCCGGCCAGGTTTTTCGTGTCTTCGTGAACAAGGAGAACCTATGCAGCTTCTGATTGGTGTTCTTGCATCACTCGTGTTGCAGGCGGGCGCTCAGCCCACACAGGCGGCCGCCGATGCGAAGAAGGCCTTCGACGAGGCCGCGGCGTACTTCCAGAAGAACGAGAACGAGCCGGCGCTCGCCGCCTACGAGAAGGCGATCGCACTCGATCCGACCAGGCCCGAGTACTTCGTCGGCAAGGGCCGCACGCTCGCCAGGTTCCGCCGCTACGACGAGGCGTTCGCCGCCTACGGCCAGGCGCTCACGCTCGCGCCGAACGACCCGATGACGCTGCGCTATCGCGGCCATAACTACATCAACGTGCGAAAACTCGACCTGGCGCTCGCCGATCTCACCAAGGCCGAGTCGATGAAGAAGGACGACTTCGGCATCTACTACCACCTCGCGCTCGCGTACTACCTGACGGGAGACTACGCCAAAGCCGCGCAGGCGTACGACGGCTGCGTGCGGACGTCCGCCTCGGACGGCGATCGCGTGTCGTGCTGGGCGTGGCAGTATCCGAGCCTGCGGCGCGCGGGTCGGACGGCCGACGCCGAAACGCTCCTCGAGAAGATCACGCCGAAGCTGGAGGTCGGCGAGAACCAGGCCTATCTCGATCGACTGCTGCTCTTCAAGGGCGTGAAGTCGGAAGAGGAAGTCGCCGCGACGATGGGCGCGAGCGCGTTGAACCAGTCGACAGCGGGCTACGGCCTCGGCCTGTGGCACCTGCTCAATGGCCGGCCGGACAAGGCGAAGGAGTACTTCGAGAAGGCCACGAAGAGCGACACATGGCAGGCGTTCGGATACATCGCGGCGGAGATGGAGCTGAAGAAGATGAAATGACCACGGAAGGGCCACGGAAGGACCACGGAAGGGCCACGGAAGGGCCACGGAAGGGCCACGGAAGGGCCACGGAAGGGCCACGGAAGGACCACGGAAGGACCACGGAAATGAAACGAGGACTCGGGACTTGGGACT
Source organism: uncultured Vicinamibacterales bacterium (assembly GCA_964359235.1). Classification (GTDB taxonomy): domain Bacteria; phylum Acidobacteriota; class Vicinamibacteria; order Vicinamibacterales; family JAHECP01; genus CAYHSN01. The sequence continues at coordinate 2,752 of CAYHSN010000537.1, forward strand.
GGGGACTCGGGTTTGTCGCGGTCGC
>CAYHSN010000538.1:0-2776 GCA_964359235.1 uncultured Vicinamibacterales bacterium
ATGCCTTCGTAGACCTGCGTCTTGAAGCCCGCCAGCTCGAACTTCACCTGGTAGGTGCCGATCGGGATGCGCGGGAAGATGTACGTGCCGGTTTCGCTCGTCACCGCGACCTGCGGCTGGAGCAGCACCGCGCTCGAGAGGGTGACCGTCACGCCCGGCAGGATCGCGCCGGTCGTGTCAGCCGCCTTGCCGAAGATCTCACCCGTCTGGACCTGGGCCCTCGCGGGCACACCCGTGAGGAGGATCGCCAACATGAACACCATCGCCGTCCTCGAGTACCACTCATGCATGTCAAACCTCCGTGGTCCGGTCAAAGCCTCCATGGTCCCCGTCCAGCCTAGCCTGCCGGACCACGCCACGGTATCGGGTGGGGACAGGATTCTCGATGTCGGAGAGACAGGAGGAGTGGCGCCTGGCAGAGCCGATTGGAGACCCTCCTGGGGAGGTCGTCGCTCATCGGTGGGCGAAGTCGTACCTGGTCATTCTGTAGAATGTCCGCGTGCCTGACTGGCTGCCCTACCTCATTCTCGCGGTGATCGGCTTCGTCTCCGGCACGCTCAACGTCATCGCCGGCGGCGGATCGTTCTTCACGCTTCCCATCTTGATCTTCCTCGGCCTACCCGCCACGGTGGCCAACGGCACGAACCGCATCGGCGTCCTGATGCAGAACGCCGGCGGCGTGTGGGGCTTTCATCGCCACCGCGTGCTCGACTGGAAGTGGGGAGTGGAAGTCAGCGTGCCGGCGCTCGCCGGCGCGGCGCTCGGCACCTGGGCCGCGCTGCACGTGAGCGATGTGGCGTTCAGGCGGATTCTTGCGGGCGTGATGGTGCTCATGTCCATCTGGCCGATCCTCTCCTCGCCGCGCGACATCGACTCGACTCGCACGCCGAAGGGATCGTTCATCGTCACGGCCGGGTTCTTCGTGGTCGGGATCTACGGCGGATTCCTGCAGGCCGGCGTTGGCTTTCTCGTCCTCGCGCTCACGTCGATGGCCGGACTCGATCTCGTGCGTGGCAATGCCGTCAAGGCGCTGAGCGTCCTGCTCCTGACGATCCTCTCGCTCGCGATCTTCGCGTCGAACGATCGCGTCAACTGGCCGCTCGGCCTCGCCCTCGGCGCCGGCAACCTGTCGGGCTCGTTCCTCGGTGTGCGCCTGATCGTGCTCAAGGGACACCGATGGGTCAGGGCGGTGGTCACGATCGCGATCATCGTCTTCGCGATACGGCTCTGGTTTTTCTAGATCAGGTGCAAGGTGCAAGGTGCACCCTGAACCTCTCACCCTGCACTCTGCCCCCTCGTCTTCCAGAATCGCTCAAACCGCGGCGTGATCCACAACGCCCACGGCAGCATCAGGGCGCCGGCGATGAGATCCACCACCCAGTGGTGGCGCAGGTAAACGGTCGAGACGAGGAGTCCGATCACGAACGCCAGCAGGATCGGAAAGAACCACCGGCACGACTTCCACGCGTAGTGCAGGCTGAGCAGGCTTACGGCCGAGTGCAGGCTCGGGAACGCCGCGCGCGCGGCGTGATTGGGCATCATCTGGAGGAGCGCGTCCTGGAAGTTCGTGATCGGCCCGCCCCTGAGTGTGACCGTGAAGAGGCCGAGCGACTCGAAATACAAGCGCGGCGGCGCGGCCGGGAAGATGACGTAGAGCACGTAGCCGCTGTAGAAGCAGAGGATGATGCCGAGCAGCGCGTGGCGCGCCTCGACGCGCTTGGCGCTGAACCACAGCACCATCACGACCGACGGCGCGACCAGGTAGAAATTCGCGTAGAAGAAGTTGAAGAACTCGGTCCGCGCCGGCGTGATGTAGCGCTCGGCCCAGACGACCGGCTGGCCGCCGAACATCCATTCCTCGATCGCCGCCAGGTGCTGGTGGATGTCGTGCGGGTTCACGTATCGCACGGTATCGTGCAGGTTCGTGTACACCGCAATGCACATCAGAAACGGCAACATCGTCCGGAAGAACTCGGCGGCGGCGAGCGCGCGCGAGCCTTCTTTGTTCGTGCTCGCGGGGCCCCACCCCTGCCCTTCGGCAAGCTCAGGGCGTGCTGAGCCCGTCGAAGCACGCTCGCTGCTGCCTCGCGCCTTCGCGCTCGGCAGCGGCCGCAGGCGCTGCCGCCGCTGCAGGTAGCGCTCGAGCATCGGCAGCGCGGCGGCGAGTAGGGCGACGATCGCCAGCCGCAGGAGACCGCCCTGGATTCTGCGAGAGTCGATCCCCTGCTCGGCCAGATCGAGGTTGGCGTAGATGGTGACGGCCGCCGACGCGAGGAAGCCGATGACGAGCAGGCCTTCTTCGGGCCGCAGGCGGCCGAGCGCGGCGCGGAGCATGCGCCCGCAGGATAGCACGGGCGTCGGGGCCCGGATGTGAGGATTGGAGGATGTGAGAATTGGGGAAACGCGGGTAGCTGAAAGCGGATAGCTAATCCAGTAGAATGTCTCCGCCGCCGTTCCCCGCGGACACGGATGTCGATGAAAAAGCTCCGCGTCCTCGTGCTGATGCACGACTACCTCGTGCCTCCGGACGAGGTGTCGAGCATCGACCTGGCGACGGTGGACTGGAAGACGGAGCACGACGTCGCGTCGACGCTTCGGGCGCTGGACCACGACGTGCACGCGCTCGGGGTAAAAGACGACCTGGGCGGCATCCGCCAGGCGGCCAACGACTTCAAGCCGCACATCGCCTTCAACCTGCTCGAGGCGTTCCACGAAGTCGGCACGTTCGATCAGAACGTGGTGAGCTACCTCGAGCTGCTGCGCGTGCCCTACACGG
>CAYHSN010000539.1:0-2769 GCA_964359235.1 uncultured Vicinamibacterales bacterium
CGCGTCGTCGTGACGCCGTAGGCGAGGTTCGCGAGATACTCCCAGACCTGCGTCTTGTGGATGTTCCACGCCGGCCAGATGTGCGCGTGGATGTCCACGAGACCCGGCATGATCGTCTTGCCCCGCACGTCGATGATCTGCGCGCCCGCCGGGATCGTCACCCGGCCGCGCCTGCCGACGGCCTCGATGCGGTTGTCGCGGATCAGGAGGTCGCCGTTCTCGATCACGTCCGAAGCGTCCGCCTGACCACCTCCGCCAAGGCTACGGCGGTCCGCCGAAGCTTGATGCGAAGGCGGAAGGCGGACACTGCCGGAGAGGGCCATGGTGATGATGCGCGCACCGCGCAGCGCGACAATGCCCGACGGCTTCTTGCGCGGAGCTTCGACGACGACCTCGGTTTCGGCCGCTTCGTACGCGGGCTTCTTGCGCTCCTCGGTCTCGGCTTTCTTCTCCTCCAGTTTGGCGCCCGCCTGTTCCTTCTCTTTCGCCTTGGCCTTCTCGGCCTCTTCGGCCTTCTTCGCCGCCTCGAGGTCGTAGCGGAACAACACGCGGCCGAGCGCGTACGTCACGGCCTTGCCGTTCTCGGCCCACGACAGGAACTCGCCGCCGACAGTCGTGAGCTTCTTGACCGGCACCGCCGCGCCGTCGCCGCCCGTCAGGCTGATCGTCGGCGGATCGCTGCCGCCGACCATCGGAATCGTGAGCCAGTGGACGTGGCGCTCGGCCTCGGCAATCGCGTGCTCGCCGTCGGGACCGACGATCACCTCCTGCGCGGGATTCGCCTGCTCGGCGTTGGGGTTCTTGTAGCCTGTCACCCTGACGTGCACGCGGCGATCGGTACCGTCGAACCGAAGGGACGCGAGGCCGCGACGTCCCTCCCAGACGTAAACGCGCGACGAATCCGCGCTGAAATGAGGCCGCCCGGGTCCGCGATACGGCGCGATCGTCGTCGTCGCGCCGCCGTCCGCCGGGATCCACACCAGCTCCATGGCCTGCCCGCCCCGGCCCTGCGGCGAGAAGTCCTCCTCCCGCTCCACACGCGGGCCGCGGATGGCGACGATGCGCTGGTTGTCTGGGGAGTAGACCGGACTGGAATAGAACGACGAGACCTGCGTGAGGCGCTGCGGCGCAGCGCTCAGGTCGGCCGGGGCCCGATAGAGGTGGCCGCCGTCGGCGTCAGACCACGTCACGTACGCGAGGTGGCGGCCGTCGGGCGACCAAGTCGGGTGGTGCTCGCCGGTGTCCATCGCGCTGACGCGCCGCGGCGCGCCGCCCGGGTAGTCCATCACGTAGACGCGCTCGAGGGCGGTGAACGCGAGCTTTCTGCCGTCGGGTGACAGGCGCGGATGGCGGATCTGCTGCACCCGGACCGGGCCTTCGTCCACCCTGTAATCGAAGTTGACCTTCGGACCGAGCGACAGATCGACGTCGGCCGTGAACACGACCGGCGCGACCTCACCGGACGGCACCTCGACGCGCCAGATCTTGCCGTCGAACGACGTGACGAGCGCTTTCGAGTCGGGCGTGAACGACGAGCCGGGCATCAGGTCGCGCGTGCTCGCCGACTCCTGGTCGTCGCGCGTGACGGGGTAGAGCAGCCACCGATCGTCGCCGGTGTGCAGGTCGCGCACGCGGAGGCCCGTCTGGGCATCCCAGCGCGTGGCGTACACGAGCCAGCGGCCGTCGGGCGAGAGCGTCGGGCGCATGGCGCTGCCGAGCTCGTCGCTCATGCGGAAGTTCTCGCCCGTCAGCCGGTCGTACATGCCGAGCTGCCAGCGGAACGACATCTGGTTGTAGACGCTGCCGGTCTGCGTGCGCTCGGTGTAGTAGACGTAGCGTCCGTCCTTGCCGAACGCGGCGCCCACCGGCGCGAGGTTGCGCGCCTCCTCGGGACCGCCGGTCAGTTTCACGCCGCTCCCGCCGTCGACGTGGTAGAGCCAGAGCTGGGTGCCCTGCGGCGGCGGGCTGGAGCGCGACACAATGACGTACTGCCCGTCGGGCGTCCAGTCGGGCGATCGGTAGACGATGCTCTTGCCCTTCGTGATCGCCTTCGGATCGCTGCCGTCCTTGTTGGCGATCCAGATGTTCTCGTCGCCGCTGCGATCCGACAGAAACACGATCGTCGAGCCGTCCGGCGAGTACCGCGGCTGACTGTCGAAGGCCATGCCCGACGTGATCCGTTTCGCCTGGCCGCCCGCGATCGGCAGCGTGTAGAGATCACCGAGCAGGTCGAAGACGATCGTCTGGCCATCGGGCGAGACGTCGAGCGAGATCCACGAGCCTTCGTCGGTCGCGAACGTCACCGTGCGCGCCGGCTCGAGCGGGAGGTCCTTTTTCTTCGGGTCATCGGCCTTCCCGGCCTGCGCCGCCGGTTCCTGGGCGTGGGAGGCCGAAGGCGTGGAACCGGCGGCCATGGCGAGCGCCAGGATGGCCAGCAACCAGCGCCCGAGACCGATCGGTCGAACAGGGCTCGAGAAGCTCATGCGGATGACTCCTTGGGACAGAGACCCGCGAAGGATATCAAGGGCCCGCGGAGTTTGTCGATTTGGTGAGGCTACGGATTCATTCTTGCACCGATCGAGGCGGCCAGAGTGGCTCGGTCCGAAACCACTGATTCCACGTGACTATGCTCTCCGGCGACTGTGCGCTTTCGGCTCGGCGTGCGTCCGGGCCCAGCCTGGTCCGCATCACGGCGGGCCTGACCCTTGCGGCCGTCCTGGCCGCGACCGGAGTACCTGCCCGCGCCCACGACCTGACCCGGCCCATCAG
>CAYHSN010000540.1:0-2768 GCA_964359235.1 uncultured Vicinamibacterales bacterium
CGACCAGCCGCAGGTTGGCCTCGACGAGCTCCTTCTTCGCCTGCTCGGCCTGCGCCTCGCCGCGCGAGATCGTGTCGAGCGTGCGCACGAGCCGCTCGGGCGTCTCCTCCAGCTCGTCGGCCATCGCGCGAATCGAGCCCCGGAGATCCTTCTGCTTCTTCTGCAGGTTCTTGCGCTCTTCCTCTTTCGGGCGGTTGCGCTTGTTCTTCGGATTGAGCTGGCGGTCCACCGACTCGAGCTCGCGCTGCGCCTTCCGGACGTTCTCCACCGCTTCCTTGATCAGATCGATCAGGCGGCGCTTGACGTTCTCGGTGAACTCGATCTCGCGGATGAGCTTCGACAGCTCGACGCGCGCGCGCAGCGCCTTCCCGCGGAACCGCCGGAAGCGCCGCTTGTCCTTCCTGAGGATGCCGTCGAGCTTCTGCTGGCGCTTCTGCGCTTCGATCCACGCCCTGCGCACCCCGTCGATCTGCTTGAGCACCTCGCGGGCGCGCTCGTCGATGCGGTCGTCGGTCAGTTCCTCGTCCTGGAACGTCACGAGCTCGCGGATCGTGCGCTCGCCGCTGCGCAACTGCTCGCCCATCTGAATGATCACACGCGCTACGGTGGGCGTGCGCGAGATCGACTTGATGACGGCGAGCTTCCCGCGCTCGATCCGCTTGGCGATCTCGACCTCGCCCTCGCGGGTGAGGAGCGGCACCGTGCCCATCTCGCGCAGGTACATGCGCACGGGGTCGTTCGTCTTGTCGAGCACCCCCGGCGTCAGATCCAGCTCGAGCTCCTCGGCGCCCTCGCCGGTGCGGTCGAGCAGCTTGTCCTCGCGGTACTTCTGCTCGGAGTCGACGACCTCGATGCCGGCGTTCCCGAACGTGCTGAACAGGTCGTCGAGGTCGTCCGACGATGTGATATCGGAAGGCAGCAGCTCGTTCACCTCGTCGTAGAGGAGATAGCCCTTTTCCTTCCCGATACTGATGAGCTGCCGAACCTCGTCGTATTTTTCCTCAATCGACAACGCAACCTCCCCCGTCTCGTCAAACTCCCATCGCCTCGATGCGCTGGGATAAATCCATTTTCTGCCGCGACAACACGTCGATCCGGGCATCGTCGCCCGGCGCGCCCTGCTGCTGCAACCGATCGATTTCCCGCTGGACCTCGGCGCACTCGCGTTCGTAGCGCAACCGCTTGAGCGCTTGCACGCAGGCGTCGGCCGGGGCCGGGCGCCTGGACGCCTGGCTGACCGCGGTGACCAGCTCGGCCTCCTCTTGGCTTAGACGCTCCATCAGCGTTCCCGGGAGGTGCTCGGGAGGGCCGCCCGCCAACCCCTGAGCGGCGCGCAGGATGGCCGCGGTCCGCAGCCCTTCCAGATCCTTGGCCTCCAGCTCGAGCAGGGCCGAGGCGGCCGCGGCCGGCTCGTGGGCGAGCGCCCAGAGCAGCCCCGTCTCGGCGGGTTTCACCTCGCCCGCGCGGGTCAGCCCGGGCGGCGTCCACTCGGTCCGACGCTGCGCTGCGGCCTTGCGGATCTCGGTCCGCACGACCTCTTCCGTGATGCGGGCCTTGTGCGCAAGTCGGTCCGCGAACTGGTCGCGGGCCGCGGCGTCAGGGATGCGTGCGGCCACCCCCAGCATCCGTCCCAGGAACGCCCGGCGGCCGCCCTCGGCCGCGAGGTCGTGCTCCTGCGCGGCTCGATCGAGCAGGTATTCCAGGTACGGCGTCGAAGTGCGCAGTTTTTCCACGTACGCATCGCGGCCCTGCGCCCGGATAAACGTATCGGGATCTTGACCCGCAGGCAGCATGGCCACGTTGACCTGAAACCCTTCGGCGACCAGCAATTCCGAGGACCGCGCGGCGGCCGACTGGCCCGCCGCATCCGGGTCGTAGCTCAGGACGACCTTGCCCGCCAGCCGTCGCAACGCACGTGCCTGCGCGGGCGTCAGGGCCGTGCCGCACGAGGCCACGAGCGGCTGCACGCCGGCCTGATAGGCCTGGGCGAGATCGAAGTAGCCCTCGACGAGCACCGCGTAGCCCAGCCGCCGGATCGCGCCCTTCGTCAGGTGCAGGCCGTAGAGCGTCCGGCCCTTCGAGTAGATCGCCGTTTCCGGCGAATTGAGGTACTTCGGCTGCTGGCCCGACTCCATCACGCGGCCGCCGAAGGCGACGACCGAGCCGCTCTCTCGGCAGATCGGGATCATCAGACGATTGCGAAACCGGTCGACGAATTGATGGCCTTCCCGTTCGACGACGAGGCCGCTGCGAACGAGCAGCGGCAGGTCGAAGCCGCGCGCCTGCAGGTGCGTGCGCAAGGCGTCATGCTGAGATCCGGCGAAGCCAAAGCCCAGCGCGTCGATCGTGGCGAGGGTCAGGCCGCGCTCGTCGAGTTGCCGCCGCGCGCGCGCGCCGCCCGCGCCCGCCAGTTGTTCCTGGAAGTACGCCGCCGCGATCTCGTGGATCTTGAGCAGCGTCTCCCGCTCGGCGTCCGCCGCCGGGTCTCGGCCCTCGTCCGGCTCCGGCACCGGCATCCCGACGCGCGCCGCGAGCAGACGAACGGCCTCGGGGAACGACACCTTCTCGTACAGCTCGATGAACTTGAACACGTCGCCGCCGACGCCGCACCCGAAGCAGTGGAAGATCCCGCGCGACGGATTCACGTTGAACGACGGCGTTTTCTCCCCGTGAAACGGGCACAGGCCCTTGTAGCTCGCGCCGCTGCGCTTGAGCGGCACCTTGTCCATGACGACCTGGACGATGTCCGCCTGCATGCGCAGGTCGTC
>CAYHSN010000541.1:0-2755 GCA_964359235.1 uncultured Vicinamibacterales bacterium
ACCCGCACTATGCGGAAGTCCATGGTTGTGCGCGAGAGCCGAGCTCGTTATAGAGCATCGACCTCACGACGCCGAGCGTCGGGCAGTCGAACGGCAAACGGCAGTCTGTTGAACGGCGACGGTCGGCCGGCCGAACGGCGGCCGTCAGTCTGTCGAACGATTCGTCCCTACTCGTACCGGAGCGCCTGCATCGGATCGATCCGTGACGCGCGGAGCGCCGGCACGAGTCCCGCCCCGAGCGCGATCAGGGACAGCAGCACGGTCGAGGAGACGAGCACCACCGGGTCGTGGCCCTCGAGCTCGAAGAGCAGCGACCGCGCGAGGCGGCCCACGCCGAGCGCGGCGAGGATGCCGACCACGCCGCCGATGAGCGTCATCCAGCCGACCCGACCGAGCACCATGCGGCGCACGCGGCCGCCGTCGGCGCCGAGCGCCATGCGCAAGCCGATCTCCCGCGTCCGCTGCGCCACCGTGTAGGCCAACACGCCGTAGAGGCCGACGGCCGCGAGCAGCGTGGCCAGCACCGCGAACGCCGCCGAGAGCGTCGTGATCATCCGGTCCAGGAACACGTTCTCCCGCACCTGCGCCGCCATCGTCTTCAGGTTTTCGACGGGCAGGCTGGGGTCGAGCCGCTTGATGACGCCGGATATCGCCGACAGCACCTGGTCGGGATCGACCGCGCCGCGGACGTAGAAGGTGAGGAAGCCGAGCTCGTCGTCCTGGCGGTAGGGCAGGACGAAGAGCGGCGGCGGTGCCTGCTTCACCTCGCTGTATTTGGCGTTCTGCGCCAGGCCGACGATCTCGATGTCGAGCTCGCCGCCCGAACCGACCCGCATGCGCCTGCCAACGGCATCGCGTCCGAGGCTGAACTTCTTCGCGAACGCCTCGTTGACGATGGCCACCTTGGGCGCCTTGGCGGCGTCGGCGCGCGTGAAGTCGCGGCCGGCGAGGAGGGGGATGCCGAGCGTGCGGAAGTAGGCGGGCCCGACCTCGTTGTAGCGCGCGTTGCAGTCGGTGTCCGGACCACACTCGAATCCCTGGACCCGCACGTCGCTGCCCCAGTTGCTGCCGGCGATGAGCGGCACCATCGACGAGGTGACGCCCGTGACGCCGGGGATGGCCGAGAGCTCGTCCTCGATGCGCTCGAACAGCGCGCGCGCCTGCTCCGGCTTGTAGTTGTTGAGCTCGGGCGACACGCCGAAGGTGACCAGGTTCTCGGCGTTGAGTCCGAGATCCACGCGGCTCACGTTGAGCAGGCTTTTCGTGAAGAGCCCGGCCGAGATGAGCAGCGCCATCGAGAGCGCGATCTGCGCGGTGGCGAGCGAGGTGCGGAACCGCGACGCCGCGCGCGCGCCGGTGGGTTGCCCGGCCTGGGCCTTGAGCGTCGAGACCAGATCGGGCCGCGTGCTGTGGAGCGCCGGGAAGAGCCCGAACAGGAGCCCCGTCGCGAGCGACAGCGCTGCGGTGAAGAGCAGCACGGTGGGCTGGATTTCCACCTGGATGATGTTGGCGGCTTCGGCCGGGAGAATGGACACGATGACGTTCAAGGTCCAGCGCGACACGAGGAGGCCGGCCAGGCCGCCCAGCGCCGCGAGGAGGCACGATTCGACCAGGAGCTGCATGACCACCTGGCGGCGGCTCGCCCCGAGCGACAGCCGCACGGCCATCTCGGTGGCGCGGGCGGCCCCGCGCGCCAGCAGCAGGTTGGCGATGTTCGCGCACGCGATCACGAGCACCACGCCGGTGACGCCAAAGAGGAGCAAAAGCGGCGCGCGCGCGGTGCGGTGCACGTCGCTCTGCCCGCGCGTGCCGTCCTCCACGACGATCGCCTTCGCCTTGAACCGCGCCAGCGTCTGATCGCTCATGCCCTGCTGGAGCGGCGCCTCGACGTCGTTGACGATGGCGTGATAGGGCACGTTGATGGCGGTACGCGCCTGCTCGATCGAGACGCCGTCCTTCAGCCGCGCGAACAGGTATACCCAGTAGCTGCGCCGGTTGTCGAAGCCGGTCCACCCGGGCGACATCAGCCCCCGCATCGTGATCGGCACGAACACCTGCGGCTGCGGCCCAAACGTCGTTCCATCGAACCCCGACGGCCCGACACCGACGATAGTCATGGGCTGGCCGTTGACGATGAGCGTCTGGCCGACGACCTCGGGGTTCTGGTCGAAGCGCGTCCGCCAGTAGCGGTGGCTCAGCACCGCCACGAAGTGCCCGCCGATCGTGCGGTCATCGTCCGGGCCCAGCAGGCGCCCGAGCGCCGGTTGCAGGCCGAGCACCGGGAAGTAGCTGCCCGAGACGAGCATCCCTTCGCCATTCAGCGTCTGCCCACGATAGGCCAGGTTCGCGCCGAACACGCGGTGCGCCGCGAGCCCTGCGAACACCGTCTGCACGCGCTCGAGGTCGCGGAACATCGGGTAGCTGAAGACCGTGTTGCAGTCGCCGGCGGCGTTGCACGACTGCGAGCCCGGCTTGGGCCCGGGCGCGGCCAGGTTGACCAGCCGTTCCGGCTCGTGCACGGGCAACGGGCGGAGGAGCATCTGGTCGAACAGCGAGAAGATGGCCGAGTTCGCCCCGATCCCGAGCGCCAGGGACACGACGGCGACCAGGGTGACGAAGGGGGTCTTCACGAGCATGCGCAGCGCGAGCTTCAGGTTGGCCATGGGGTCTCCGCGGATACTCAGGATGAGACGAGGCCGCCGGCCCGATAGTTTACGGGGCTTGGTCTCCCTATCCAGCTTTCAGCACCCGCAGC
>CAYHSN010000542.1:0-1941 GCA_964359235.1 uncultured Vicinamibacterales bacterium
GCCTCGAGCGCGCCATCAAGTTTTTCGAAGGTGGTGACCAGGCCTCGGCGCGCGATCCGCTCGAGAGCCTCGAGGGCGCTGAGTTATCGAGCTCCGATCGCACTTACCGCGACAAACTCAGCCGAGCGCTCGACTTCGACCCGATGATCCTCGCGCTTGTCACCGGCTGCACGATGGTTTGGCTCTGGGCCTTCGCCGCGTCGATGCCCTGAGAGGGTGTGAAGGAACCCCGATCGGCCGTCGAGCGCGTGCCTCCACATCGCGGCGGCGCCGACATGCGCGATGTTGCCCTACATGTCGGCGGTCGACCACGGTGGGGGTATTGACGGCTGTGGGTGGTCTTGCGGTGTCTGTAGGCCGGTAGTCGGCCGCTCGTTCGGCGTGGCCGGCCCCGCGCTATGCCGGGGCGAGGTCTGCGGAGAGGAATCTGGCGATGCGCATCATGTTGTGCGCCAGCGCGTACCATAGGACGACCGCCTTCACCTTCTGCCGGCCTCTGACCAGGAATTGTCGCAGACCTCGGTTTCTGGCGATGGCGTTGACGCACTCTGCGGTCGACGCCCGGTCCTTGTACGCTTGCTTCGCCTCCTCGGTTCCCATGCGCTCTCGCCACTGGGCGACCGGGTCCGAATCCCCCGGTCGTCGCACGTGCGGGTCGCGGGTCTCGTCCCTCGGCTGCGGCACGGGCATCAGGACCGTGGTTCCCATCGCCGTGGCCGCGTCGATGTCGTCGAGCCTCGCGTAGCCGCCATCCACGAGGGATTCGACCGGACAACGCCCGTAGCGGTCACAGTTCTGCTCGACCATCGGCGCGAGCTGCCCTTGGTCGCTGCCGCTGTTGCTCACGTCCACCCCGGTGATCACCTGCGACTCGACATCGGTCGAGAACTGGATGTTGAAGGCCGGCCGGAACCCGCCGTCGGCCATCTTCATCACGCGGGCGTCGGGATCGGTCGTCGAGACGCGCGCCTTTTGCTTCTCGGCGGCCTTCTTCTTCGCTTCGACCTCGGGAAGCTGCGCCAGCGCTTCTTCTACTCGGCGCTTGCGCTCCTGGGCGGCCCTCTCTCGCGCCGCCTTCTGGCGGCGGCTGGTCGCGCTCGGGTCGTCTTCGAGCTCCTTGCGAAGGGCCTCGACTTGCGCCTCCGCCTCTTCGAGGCACTCCTCGAGGGTGCTCTTGCGACGGAACGAGGCCGCCCCGGCACTGGCGCGAACCCTGACACCGTCCTGCGCGACGCGGTTGAGCTCGACGAGGTCCAACGACATGAGAGCGGCGGTGCTCGCAGTGAGCTGGCCGTCGAGGAACTCGCCGTGGTCGACGCGGAAGTCAGCGAGCGTGTGGTAGTTGACCGAGACCCCGCCGCATATCCAGCGGTAGGCGTCGTGCTCCTGGGTCATCCGGTTGAGGGCCCGCGCGCTGCCGATGCCCTCGATGGTGGCGAACAGCCAGAGGGCCATCATGATCCGCGGATCGATCGCCGGCCGGCCGGAGTGCCCCTCGACCGCTCGGATCTCCGCGTAGAGAGGCCCGAGATCCATACGCTCGACGAAGTCCCAGACGATGCGGGCGCGGTGGTCGGCAGGCAGAAGACCTTCGAGGTCCACAGAGCGGAGTTCGATTTGGTCTCGATTCGGCGTCAAGACACGAGGTGCGGCTTTTTTGTGGCCGTCGCTGGACTCATTATTGGAAGGCGGCGGAAGCCTAAAGAGTAGTTCGTCCATAGATGGACAGTAGATCAACTGATGTGCGCAATGCGATAGCAGACAACATAATATGTAGACGTATGTGCATGTTTTTCACGACTCATTGACACCTATGTCGATCGTATTGGCAAACAACGCGCAGCGAACAAAACTCCATCGATGCCGAGGCGCTGCGCATCCGTGCTCGTGCTCGTGCTCGTGCTCGTGCTCGTGCTCGTGCTCGTGCTCGTGCTCGTGCTC
>CAYHSN010000542.1:2041-2749 GCA_964359235.1 uncultured Vicinamibacterales bacterium
GTGCGCGAGAATCTCCGCGACAGTCGTTGCCACTCTCCGATAGGTCCAGTGGACGACAAGAGGAGGTTGTCGTGCTCGACCACGAGCGACTCGACGTCTACCAACGTTCGATCGAATTCGTCGCGGTGGCGGTGAAGATCATCGAGACGTTCCCCCGTGGCCATGGCGGCCTCATCGACCAACTCCGACGCGCAGCGATCTCCATTCCGCTCAACATCGCCGAGGGCAGCGGGCGACCGAGCGGCGCCGACCGCGCACGATTCCGCGCCATAGCGCGTGGCTCCGCAATGGAGTGCGCCGCCATCCTCGACGTCTGCGGCGTCCTCGGCCAAGTCGAACCTGACCTGCTCGCCGCCGGCAAGGGACTCCTCGTGCGGATCGTCTCGATGCTGACGAAGATGTGCCGTTGACGACTCGGGCGCTCAAGCACTCGAGCACGAGCACGGGCACGGGCACGGGGCCGGCGAGATTTCTTCACACCCTCTGAGTCGGCGTTTCCCTAGACGTGGACGTGATCGTGGACGTGATCGTGATCGTGGTCGACCGTGGTCGATGTCCTGTCGTCGTCGACTCATCTGCCTCTTTTTCGGCGACATCGTCGGCAATTGGAGGGCAGGACGCGGAGGTGTTGCGATCACGGTCGATCACGATCAGTCCCGGTAGGGACGGCCCTTTCGGGCCGCCCCCCGGACAGAACCCGGCGAGCGG
>CAYHSN010000543.1:0-2745 GCA_964359235.1 uncultured Vicinamibacterales bacterium
TAGCCTCGCACGATCACCTCACCGGGGTCAGCGTGGTCTCAGTGTTAGGATGCTGTCCGGCAAACTTGAAGGGAGCCATGCCATGAACGTCGACCCGACAGCCACCGCAGGGGAGCCATTCCTGCTCAGCCGGAGGGACGGCGGCATCACGTGGCTCACGCTCAATCGTCCCGCGCGGTTCAATCCTCTCTCTTCCGCCATGATCGCGGCGATCCAGGCGGAGTTGGACGCCATCGCCGGCGACCCATCGGTGCGCGTCGTCCTTCTCGCGGCCGGGGGCCCAGGCTTCTGTGCGGGCCACGATCTGAAGGAGATGCGCGCCCATGCGGGCGACAAAGCCTGGCAGCGCCGGCTCTTCGACGACTGCAGCCGAATGATGATGGCGCTCACACGGCTGCCGCAACCGGTCATCGCGCGTGTTCACGGCATCGCGACGGCGGCCGGCTGCCAGCTCGTGTCGATGTGTGACCTCGCCGTCGCGGCCGAGACCGCGGCCTTCGCGCTTCCAGGCGTCAACATCGGCGTGTTCTGCACGACCCCGGCCGTCGGCGTCGCGCGCAACGTCGGCCGGAAGCGCGCGATGGAGATGCTGCTCACCGGCGAGCTCTTCGACGCGCGGACCGCACACGCATGGGGGCTGGTCAATGGCGTCGTACCCGCCGGCGAGCTCGACGCGGCGGTACAGCGGTTCACGGACATCATCCTGGCGCGCAGTCCGGCCGCGATCCGCCTGGGAAAAGAGGCGTTCTACCAGCAGGTCGATCGCCCGCTCGCGGCGGCATACGAGGTCGCGAGTGAAACGATGGCCTGCAACCTCCTCCTGGAGGACGCCGCCGAGGGGATGGACGCGTTTCTGCAGAAGCGCCAGGCGGCATGGAGGGGCAGGTAGCGTCTTGATCTCAGCACATCTCAAACGCCTGCTGTCCCGTGTGCCGCTCCTGCCGAGGGGCTGGCTGAACCGCGAGGAGCGCGCCCTCGTTCCGCCTCGGCGGCTGTGGGTCGGCCCGCTCGATTCGATCAGCCACTACTACCGCTGGGTCTGGGAGTATCTGGCGTATCTCACGCTCGTGGCCGATCTTCGTCGTGAGCACTCGGTTCTCGAGCTGGGCTGCGGCCACGGCCGCACGGGCAGGGGCCTGCTGGCGTATCTGCGCTCGCCGGGACGGTACGTGGGTCTCGATCTCGACGCGCGCCGCATTCAGGACGCGCGGGCGTGGATCCAGCGGAGATTCCCGAACTTCGAGTTCATCCACGCTGACGTCAGGCACCCGTACGCGAATCCCGCCGGCCCGACCGAAGCGCGCGACTACACATTCCCGTTCGCGGACGCCTCGTTCGACGTCATCTACGCTGCGTCCCTGTTCTCGCATCTCCTGCCGGACGCGGCTCGACGCTACCTCCAGGAATCGCGTCGCGTGCTCAAGCCCGGTGGGCGCTGTCTCTTCAGCTTCTTTCTGCTCGATCACTACCGCGGGCCCGGCACCACGATCTCGCCGCTCTACGAATTCCGGGACGAGCTGCCAGGGACACCCGGAGTCGCGGTGCACGACCGCGGCTATCCGGACGCCCTGGTCGGCTACCGCCTCGAGATCCTGCGGGCGTTCAGCGACCGGGCCGGTCTGCGCGTCGCGCGGGTCATTCCCGGCCTCTGGTCGGAGAGCCCCGGCTGGGCGGTTCACGAGCAGGATCTGGTGCTGTTCGCCGGGGATCGCTCGTGACACCCGACATCCAGCCACTCCAAACTGCCGACGAGATCGAGGCGTGCGCAGAGACGATGGCGGCGACGGAGCCGTGGATCACACTGCGGCGCGGGCTCGACCAGTGCCGGCGGATCATGGCCGATCCGTCACGCGAGCGGTACGTCGCGCGCATCGACGGCCGGTTCGCCGGCTTCGTCGTCGTCAACATGCAGGGCGTGTTCGTGGGGTACATCCAGATCCTGTGCGTCGCGCCCGACTGCCGAAACCGCGGCGTGGGGACGGCGCTCCTCGACTTCGCCGAGCGCCGGATCTTCCGTGACAGCCCGAACGTGTTCATGCTCGTCTCGTCGTTCAACCACGGCGCCCAGCGGTTGTACAGGCGCCTCGGTTACGAGATCGTCGGCGAGCTGAAGGACTTCGTCGTCTTGGGGAACTCCGAGATCCTGCTCAGGAAGACCATCGGGCCGCTCAATCCGTTGTAGAGTCCGCCTTGAGAGCCTGAGAAGAAATCGCCGTCGTGTAGCGCAGCCCTTCAGGGCTGCCCGACAAAGCAGGCCTGAAAGGCCTGCGCTACGGATTTCTTCTCAGGCTCTTGAGGCGGACCATGTCGCGTCCGGCTGAAGCCGGACACTACAAAGAAGGGGATCTGATGACACCGGTGTTCCTGTTCCTGCTGCTCTGGCCGATTGGCGCGAGCGCACAGCAGCCTGCGCCGGCGCGGTCGCACGTCGCCGTCGAGACGATCGCCGCGCGGCCCGAGGACGTGACGACGATTGACGGGATCGTGAAGGCGTTCTACGAGGTGATCTCCGGACCGGCCGGACAGCCGCGGCAGTGGTCGCGCGATCGCACGCTCTACCGGCCCGACGTGCGGTTCGTGGCGATGAGCGTGCGCGATGGGAAGCCGGGCGCGCACGTCATGAGCCATCAGGAGTACGTCGATGGGTCGGACGCGTCGTTCGTGAAGAACGGGTTCTTCGAAACCGAGACCCGTCGGGCCGTTCAGCAGTTCGGCAACATGGCCCACGTGTGGAG
This sequence comes from uncultured Vicinamibacterales bacterium, assembly GCA_964359235.1. Classification (GTDB taxonomy): domain Bacteria; phylum Acidobacteriota; class Vicinamibacteria; order Vicinamibacterales; family JAHECP01; genus CAYHSN01. Next base: position 2,736 of record CAYHSN010000543.1, read on the forward strand.
CACGTACGAG
>CAYHSN010000544.1:0-2743 GCA_964359235.1 uncultured Vicinamibacterales bacterium
ATGCGAGGCACGACCGTGTGGCACAAGGAGCACTGGACCTTGTACTTTCTCGACCTAAGCGGAGCGCCAATGAGGCGGGCGTCGGGATGTACGGCGGCGATCGCGCGCACTTCGCGGTGTGCGACGTGAAGGGCGGACGGCTGGAGCCGATCGAGCTGCTCCTGCCGGGGGGGCCCCACAGAGGACTAGGCGACCGGATCGGCCAGGACTGACGCGGGCGTCGCCAGTGGCGGCACTTGCCTTTGCCAGGCGGAACTGACGCTATCCTTCACGCCTGGCGCCGGCAAACGCCACCGCTGGCGCCGCCCGCGTCTGCTGATCGGCCAGCGCAAATTCTCAAATACCCAGATCCTCAAGTGCTCAAATCCTCAAGTCCTCAAATGTCACCGTCCCCGTCCGTACTTCTTCAGAATCTCCTTCACCCGCTCAATCGGAATCGCCTCGGCCGTCCTCGTGCCGGCCGTGACCGTCGTCGCCTGAAAGAGCGAGTTGTAGACGGCTTCTTCGGTCGCTTCGAGCGCGGCCTGAAAGAGCGGTGACACCGCGTCGGTCGGCAGCAGCGTGCGCGATCGCAGCGCCGTCTCGCCGAACTTCGAGCGCACCTCCGGCGATGTCGAGAACGCGATCGCGAAATCGCCGCTGCCGTTGCCGTACGACGAGCCCGTGCGCGCGAGGCCGAACAGGGCGCGCGCCGCGAGTCGCGTGAGGTCGCGCGCGTCCATCGGGGCGTCGGTCGCGACGACGAGCATGCAGGACCCGTCCGGTGAGTCGGTATCCGCGGCCGCGCCGCCCGGCTGACTCGGCGCGAACGAATAGCGGCCCAGCTCCTTGCCGACCGGCGCGCCGTCGATCGTGAGCACGCCGCCGTAATTCGACTGCACCAGTACCCCCAGCGTGTAGCTCCCGTAGCGCTCGGGCAGCTTGCGCGACGCGGTACCGATCCCGCCCTTCCAGCCGAACGCGCGTGTGCCGGTGCCGGCGCCCACCGCGCCCTCCGCCACGGGACCGGCCGCGGCAGATCTGATCGCGGCGATCACGTGCTCGCGCGTGACGTGGAGCCCGCGGATGTCGTTCAGGCCGCCGTCGTTCGTCTCGCCGACGAGCGCGTTCACCGACCCGACCTTCTCGTTGCCCGGCTGCGCGAGCGTCCAGAAGACGACGGCCTCGACGGCCGTGCCCACCGACAGGGTGTTCGTGAGCACGATGGGTGTCTCGATGGTGCCGAGCTCGCGGACCTGCGTGGAGCCGGCGAGCTTGCCGAAGGCGTTGCCGACGAACACCGCGCCGGCGACCTTTTCCTGAAAAATGTTGCCGCCGTGCGGCAGGATGGCGGTGACGCCCGTCCGAATGCTGTCGCCCTCGATGAGAGTCGTGTATCCGACCCTCACGCCGGAGACGTCGGTGATCGCGTTGAGCGGGCCCGGCTCGAACACGCCGGGCGCGATGCCGAGGTCCCGCGCGCGCGGCCGGCGATCCTGGGCGTTCGAGCCGGCGACAGCCGCCAGCAGGACGGCCGCGAGAGACGTGAAGACCAGTGAACGTGTGGAAGTGGGCATGGCGACTCCTCCCGGTGGATCATAGACCGGTTTTGTCTGACCGAGGAGGTCTCATGCACCAGCGGAGATCGTTGCGATGGGTCGCCATCGCGCTCTTCGTCCTCACCGGGTCGATCGCGCTGGTTTCCGCGCAAAGTCCCGCCAAGAAACCCGTCACGCATGACTAGGCGAAAAAGAAGCCGGAGGACATGCCCAAGAACGGCCTGGGCATCATGACGCTCGAGAGCGGGCAGGTCGCGACCGTGGACCGCGCAAGCCGCTGTTTCTCGGCACGACCGACGAGCGCACGAGGGCGAGCCCATTGCTGATTGCCGATTGATTGAAGATTCGTGATTGACGGATTCAGGGATTAGGCACAAGGAACGCGTAGGGGCCGAGCTTGCCTGCCCTGAGCGGCGTCGAAGGGCTCGGCCCGAGGGAGAGGGCGGCGCTGGCGGGCCGCCCAACCCCTCACCGGTGGCACAGGTCTTTAGACCTGTGCCTGGAGTTTCTACATTTCATCATGCCGCCCAGGGCCGCCTGAAGGCGGCCCCCACAGGCAGAATGTGGGGGCCGGCTTTAGCCGGCCCGGCACGATCATCGCGTCCCGCCCGGTGCCGTCACGCCCATCTGCGCGGCGGCAAACGCCCACAGATCGGCCAGCTCCGCAATCCGCTTGTCCGTGGGCCGGAAGCCGTGCGACCCGAGCGTCTCGACCCGGATGACGACCGGCTTGCTGCAGCCCTGCGCCGCCTGCAGCGTCGCTGTGAACTTGAACGAGTGGCTCGGCACCACCCGATCGTCGTGATCCGCCGTCGTCACAAACGTCGCTGGGTAGCAGACGCCCGGCTTGACGTTCTGGAGCGGCGAGTACTTGATCAGGAACGGGAACTGCTTCGCGTCGGACGAGGAGCCGTACTCGGTGACCCAGGCGCGGCCGCCCGTGAACTTGTCGTAGCGCAACATGTCCATCACGCCCACGGCCGGCAGCGCCACCGCGTAGAGGTCCGGGCGCTGCTCCTCGACGGCGCCCACGAGCAGGCCGCCGTTGGATCCGCCCATGATCCCGAGCTTCGCCGGCGAGGTGTACTTCTCCTTCACCAGGTATTCGGCCACGGCAATGAAGTCGTCGAAGACGTTCTGCTTCTTGTCCAGCATGCCGGCCTTGTGCCACGCCTCGCCGTACTCGCCGCCGCCGCGCAGGTTCG
>CAYHSN010000545.1:0-2736 GCA_964359235.1 uncultured Vicinamibacterales bacterium
ATCATGTGGATGGAGTTGGTGCCGATGTCGATCGCCGCTATCCGCATGGTTTCACGGTACTTATGAGGTATTCGTGCTCCGTCTGCAGGTGGGGGCTCGGGCTCAGGATAGAATCCTATCATGTCGGCTCTTCACCCCCTGAGGCGCGTCGTGCTGCGCCGTCTGCGCGCGCTCGCCAGGAACCTGCCGGCCGGGCTCGCGGGCGATGTCCGAGGCGTGCACCAGGCGCGCGTCGCCTCCCGCCGCCTGCGCGACACGGTGCCCGTCGTCGCCGCGGCGACCAGAGACGAGAAGAGCCGGAAGAAGCAGCGGACCCTCAAACGGCTGACGCGCGCGCTCGGCACGGTGCGCGAGATGGATGTGGCGCTGGCGATGCTGGGCGAGCGTCCGCTCGCGGGAGCGTCGCCGAGGCCTGCCGTCGAGCTGGTCCGCGCGCGCCTGAACGGCGAACGCGCCTCACGCCGCCGCCTGATGGTCGAGCGCGTCGCGGCGATCGATTTCGAGAAGCTCGCCAGGCGTGTTCGCGAGGCGGCACGAGCTGCGGCGATGTCTGGACGCGAGACGGCGTGGCGTGGCGCACTGGCACGGCGCCTGGCCCGGCGGGCGATCCTCCTGCGCGGAGCGATCGAGGCGGCGGGCGCGCTCTACGAGCCGGAGGCGCTGCACAAGGTGCGGATCGCCGTGAAAAAACTGCGCTACGCGCTGGAGCTGGCCGATGAGACCGGCGCGGCGCCGGCGCGCGCCGAGGTCGTCGTGCTCAAGACGATGCAGGATACGCTCGGGCGGCTGCACGATCTGCAGGTGCTGCGTGCGCACGTGCGAGCGATCGCTGCGGGACCGACGCGACGCCAGGCGGTTTCGGTCGACGCGCTGGACACGGTCGGGCGCGCGATGGAAGATGAGAGCCGCGCGCTGCACGCGCGGTACATGGCGGTGGTGCCGCGCCTACGCGAGCTGTGGCACCACGTGGCGCGTACGCTCGTGCCGTCGGTGCGGACCTCGGCCATGGGAACCGCGCGCCCGCGACCGCTGAAAATGATGCTTCAGCGCGCGCGGGCAGAACGGCGTATCGTCCCGAGCCCCGAGTCCCGAGTCCCGAGTCCCGAGTCTTGAGTATGGCTACCATCGAGCTCTACCTGATCCGCCACGGTCTGGCCGCGGAGGCCGGCGACGAGTATCCGGACGACGCGAAGCGGCCGCTGACGCCGCAGGGCGTCTCGCGGCTGCGGCGTGAGGCGCGCGGCCTCAAGGCGCTTGGCGTCGCCTTCGATCAGATCCTCACGAGCCCGCTCGTGCGCGCGCGCCAGACCGCCGAGGTCTTCGCGCAGGCGCAGGACGGCAAGGTGCCCGTCGCGCAGCTCGACGCGCTCGCGCCCGGCGGGACCCCCGCGCAGGTTATGCACGGGCTGGCCGACTACGGGCGCCGCAAGGCGATCGCGCTCGTCGGCCACGAGCCGAACATGGGCGAGCTGGCCGCGAAGCTCCTCGGCACGCGCACGCCCGTGCCCTTCAAGAAGGGCGCGATCGGCCGCATCGACTTCGACGCGCTCCCGCCGCTCAAGCCAGGCCGGCTCGCGTGGTTTGCGACGCCGAGAATGCTGAAGAAGCTGGGGAAGTGAACCTAGAAACTCACCCTCGCATCCATCTGCAGCCGCGTGAGCACGTGGTTGTTCTCGCCGAAGCGCACCTCGAGTCGTTTGGTGAAGAAGCCGGTGAAGTCGAGGTTCACCCGCGCGACCGGCATGTACGAGAACAGCGCGACGTTCGCCAGCACGTTGGATGAGGGCATGTCGCTGTAGGCGAAGGACGAGACGACCGCGTCGCGCTCGATCCGCGCGAAGGTGTAACCCAGCATGAAGCTCTTCGGCGTCGCGGCGCGGCCGTAGCGGGTGTCCACCCAGATGCCGGTGTCCTGATCGTCGGCCGCGGCCGTGTTGACCACCCAGTTGGCGGTCACTGACAGCGGATACTCGGCGCGCGGTGTCGCGATGACCGCCTGGCCGATGATGTCGAAGAGCCTGAAGTCCGAGAGGAAACCACTCACCTTCCCGGATCCGTCGAACGTGAGCTGGTTGAAGCTCTGCCCGACCAGGTCGCCCGAGGCGAGCCCCAGCGCGATCCGATCCACGTTTCGCAAGGCGTAGCTCGACGCGCCGATCTGGAACTGGTGGCGGCCCTTCTTGAACGACACGAGCGCCTGCTCGGCGAAGAGGGCCGTGTCGGGGCCGATCGCGACCTCGCGAATTGGCGCCTGCACCGCCGTGACGCGCACGGTGACGTCGCCGCTGGTGGCCGCCTGCTCGTACACGCCCTCCCAGTTGAGGTCATCGTCCCAGATCATCTGCGTGCGCAGGACCGGGTACGCGAACTTGCCGGCGCCGAACGCGAGCGCCTTGGCGTATCTCGGCCGGTAGGTGAGAGAGGCCTGATCCAGGAACAGCGGCTTGCGGCTGAAGAACTCGTCGAGCGACTGATTCGGCGTGACCGGCTCTTTCGGGTTCCCGGTTGCCACCCGCATGCCGACCTCGAACTCGTCGCTGATCGTCGTGCGCAGACCGAGCCTGAGGCGAATGCGCCCGCGTTGGCGGGTCTGCAGGTCTTCCTGGTAGAAACTCTCGTAGCGCGCGCGCAAGTCGCCGAAGAACGTGAGGCGTTCCCACCAGGGCTTGCTGCCGCCAGAGGCCGGCTGTTGCGGTGGTGCCGGCTGCTGCGCGGCAAGGAGCGCGGGCCCGAGCA
>CAYHSN010000546.1:0-2726 GCA_964359235.1 uncultured Vicinamibacterales bacterium
GGGCAGCCCTGAAGGGCTGCGCTACACGACGGCGATTTCTTCTCAGGCTCTCAGCACTCAGCACTCAGCAATCGCCACCTCTTTCGAAGACCCGCATCCCTCCGACCCAGGTCTCCACGACGTGGAGGTGCGGGTCCAGAACGACCAGGTCGGCTACGGCGCCAGGCGCAATCGCGCCGTGTCCGCGCAGGTCGAGCTCGCGCGCCGGGGTCGTGGCGCACAAATGGGCCGCCGCCACCGGACCGAGACCTACCGGACCCGTCAGAAACGCGAACGCGCGATCCATGGTCAGCACGCTTCCGGCCATCGTGCCATCGTCCAGGCGGGCGGTGTCGCCGACCGTGATGGGTTGCCCGCCGAGCGTCGCACGGACGCCACGAGAGAGCCCCGCGCCCGCCGTGCCGTCGGTAATGGCCATCACCCGCGACGGCGACTTCGCGGCCACCGCGACGCGCACCGCCGTGGGATGCACGTGGTGGCCGTCGCAGATGATCTCGGCCGCGACCTCGTCGGTCGCGAGCACGGCGCCCGTCAGACCCGGGTCGCGGTGGGTCATCGGCCGCATGCGATTGAACAGATGCGTCGCGTGCCGCGCCCCCGCCCGGATCGCGTCGGCGGCCTGCTCACACGTCGCCCCCGAGTGGCCCATCGACACGCGATACCCGCGCTCGACGAGCCAGCCGATGAGATCCAGCGCGCCCTCGAGCTCGGGCGCGAGCGTCACGATGCCGACGTCCGGACGCGCGCGCTCGATCTCCGCGAGGATGTCCTCGGCCGTGAAGGCGTCGCCCGTGGCCTCGCGTCTTCGTGCCTTCGTGTCTTCGTGGCCAGGCGTCGTGACTTCGCGCCCGGCGGTGCCCGCGGGCGGCAGCCGCAGACAGGCGACCGGCTGCGCGCCGGCCCACGCCGGACTGATGAAGTTGCTCTCGAGATGCGCCGGAAGCACGCGCGCGCCGGCCGGGTCCCGATTCGCGCGCGCGCGGCCGACAGCCTGGAGCAGGCGCCCGAGCCGCGCCGGCTCGCAGGCGATGCTCGTCGGCGCGAAGGCCGTGACGCCGAATCGCGGAAGCGCCCGCGCCATCGCCGCGATCGCCTCGTCGCCGTCGAGCGAATCGACGCCGAGGACGCCGTGCACGTGCACGTCGATGAAGCCGGGAACGAGAAAGTGACCGTGGAGGGATCGCGACGCTTCCGTCTCGCGCGAGGCCGGCCGAAGGGCGCTCGTCACCTCGACGATGCGGTCGCCGTCGATGACGACGGTGCCCCGATCGAGCACGCGGTCGGGCAGCACGACCGCCGCGCCGGCGAGTGCGATCATGGTCCCGCGGTCGCGGCAAGGCGCGCCGCGCCGATGGCCGCCGCCGCGTCGCCGAGCGGCGAGGCGACGATGCGCAGGTTGTCGAAGAGACCCGGCGACAGTCGCCGTTGACATTCCTGCCGCACCGGCTCGAGCAAGAGGTCCTGGGCCGCCGCGATGTCGCCGCCGAGCACGACCATCTCCGGATCGACCATCGCGCTGAGATTCGCGACGGCCATGGCGATGTAGCGCACCGTGTCGCGCACCACGGAGATCGCGACGCCGTCGCCGCTGCGCGCGCCGTCGTAGACGTGCTGCGCCGTCACGGCCTCGAGCCCGCCCGCGCGCTCGACGACGCGCGAGAGATCGCCCGCGTGGACGCGCCACGCCAGACGCCGCGCGACGCCGCGCGCGCTGATCTCGGCGTCGAGGCACCCGTGCTGCCGGTAGTCCTGGCGCTCGACCGGATTGAGCGCGAGCCACGCGGCCGACCCCGCCAGACCGTGCGCGCCGAGCCATGGCCGGCCGTCGAGCAGCACGCCGGCCGTCACGCGTTCGCCCACGAGCAGGCTCACGACGTCGCGAACGCCGGTTGCCGCGCCACACCATGCCTCGGCGACGACGGCGGCGTGCCCGAGGTTCGCTGCGGGCGCCGGCACGCGGAACGCCGCACCGAGCGCGTGGATCACGTCAGCGGTCTCCGCCGAGTCCGGTTCGTACGCGGCTACCCCCGCAGAGACGCCCGCGGCGCCGGCGGCGTGCGCCGCCGCGCTCGCCGCCGCCGCGGCCGCCTTCGGCGCGCCACCCGCCGTCAACGCCTGCTCGCCGCGGCCGACGATCAGTCCGCCCGCGTCGACCGCGACGGCGAGCGCCGACGCCACGCCGATCTCGATGCCGATCGTCACGCTCATGCTGTCTCGTCCTGTCGGCCCGGCTGCCAGTGTTCCTTCCGGCCGGCGAGCGGCAAGGTCGCCGGCCTCCCGTTCGATCGGAAGACGCGCCGATCGATGCGGCTCAGCAGCCGGTGCAGCCAGCGCTCGTCTGGCGCCGAGCAGACGATGACACCGCCGCTCTCGCCGGGCGGAAAGCGGCGGTCATCGAAAAAATCGCGATCCAGCGTCACGAGGGTGCGCCGAAGCTGGCGTGCCAGGCGGTAGTGCTCGTCGTCGCGCGCACGGCGCAGATCGTCGTGCTCGACGACGTGCAGCACGTCCCACTTCAAGCGGCTGCGCATGAACGAGACGACGCCGCACGGGATGTTCGCGTCGGCGTACACGCGAGGCCCGCCGATCGTCTCGTCGGCGAACCGCGCCAGCTCGGTCGAGAGTGTGCCCACTGTTTCTCTATCGGCGGGGGCCCCCGGACCCCGCTCTTTCGAGCTTCGTCCAGGGCCGCCGAAGCCTTGCGAAGGCGCCCGGACTCCGCTCTT
>CAYHSN010000547.1:0-2721 GCA_964359235.1 uncultured Vicinamibacterales bacterium
GTCATCACCCCGATCGGCGGGTCGACAGGGCGGTCCGCGCGGCGGGGCGACATCGGCACGGCGTCGGTGAACCAAGCGACGCCCGACTCGAACGTGAAGAAGGGCCAGGTCGTCAAGGCCGTCATCGTACGGACCCGGAAGGAATACCGGCGCAAGGATGGCAGTTACATTCGGTTCGACCGCAACGCCGCCGTGCTCATCAACGACCAGGGCGAGCCGGTCGGCACGCGCGTCTTCGGACCGGTGGCCCGGGAGCTGCGCGAGCGCAAGTTCATGAAGATCGTGTCGCTGGCGCCTGAGGTGCTCTGAGCATGTCGCGTCTACAGACCCCGATCCGGAAGAACGACAACGTGCTGGTCATCACCGGCAAGAACCGCGGCAAGCGCGGGCGCGTGCTGAAGGTCCTGCCCGAGCGAAACCGCGTCATTGTCGAGGGCGTGAACTTCATCAAGCGCCACACGAAGCCGAACCCGTCGCGCAACATCAAGGGCGGTATCGTCCAGCGCGAGGCGTCCGTGCACGCCTCCAACGTGCAGCTCGTGTGCCCCGAGTGCGGGGCGCCGACGCGGGTGGGCCGCAAGCTTGTCGGCGACGGACGCAAGGTGCGCATCTGCCGTAAGTGCCAGGGAGTGTTGGACAAATGACCCGGCTGAAAGATCGCTACGTCAAGGAGGTCGTGCCGGCGCTCCGGACCGAGTTCGGCTACCGGAACGTCATGGCCGTGCCCAAGATCGACAAGATCGTCGTCAACATGGGGCTCGGCGAAGCGACCCAGAACGTCAAGATCGTCGACACCGGTTCGGACGAGCTCGGGCGCATCACCGGCCAGAAGCCTGTCGTGCGCCGCGCCAAGAAGTCGATCGCGCAGTTCAAGGTGCGCAAGGGGATGCCGATCGGCGTCATGGTCACGCTGCACGGCGAACGGATGTACGAGTTCCTCGATCGCCTGATCACGATCGCGCTGCCGCGCGTCCGCGACTTTCGCGGCGTGTCGTCGAGCGGCTTCGACGGACGGGGCAACTACACGCTGGGCCTGCGCGATCAACTGATGTTTCCGGAAATCGACTACATGAAGGTGGACAAGGGCCGCGGCATGAACATCTCCGTCGTGACGACGGCCAGGACCGATCAGGAGGCGCGGCGGCTGCTCCAGCTCATGGGCATGCCGTTCCGCGCGAGCTAGGCGCTGAACGCTGATAGCTGATAGCTGAGAGCTGAAAGCTGATTATGGCCACGACTGCGAAGATCGCGAGGGAACGCAAGACGCTGAAATACAAGATTCGCCACCGGAACCGGTGCAAGCTGTGCGGCCGGCCGAGGGCCTACCTGCGGAAGTTCGAGCTCTGCCGCCTCTGCTTCCGCAAGCTGGCGCTCGAAGGGGCCGTCACGGGCGTGATCAAGAGCAGCTGGTAGAAGAGCCATCAGCTGTCAGCTATCAGGGCTCAGCCTGAGCCCTGACAGCCGACAACTGAGCGCTGAAACTGAGAGCTGAACGCTGAAAGCTGAGAGCTGAAGTATGACTGATCCGATTGCTGACATGCTGACGCGGATCCGCAACGCTTCACTGGCGCGGCACGCCCGCGTGGACGTTCCGCACTCGAAGCTCAAGGTCGAGATCGCGCGGCTGCTCGAACGTGAAGGCTACATCCAGGGATCCAAGATGCTGGAGGCCAAGCCCGGCGAGCGGACGCACGCCGTGGTGCGCCTGTTCCTGAAGTACGGCCCGCGCGGCGAGCGGGTCATCTCGGGGCTCCAGCGGGTGAGCCGTCCGGGCCGTCGCGTCTACTTCGGCAGAGATGACGTGCCCGAAGTGCTGGCCGGCCTCGGCACGGCGATCCTGACCACGCCGCGCGGCGTGATGACCGGACGCGATGCGAAGCGGGCCGGCGTCGGCGGCGAAGTGCTCTGCAACATCTGGTAGAAGCTGTCAGCTCTCAGCTCTCAGCTGTCAGTCTGAGAGCTGAAAGCTGAGAGCTGAAAGCTGAGAGCTGAAAGCTGAGAGCTGAAAGCTGAGAGCTTTACATATGTCACGCATTGGCAAGAAACCCATCGCGATCCCGAAGGGCGTGACCGTCAGCGTCGAGGCGACGGCCGTCGAGATTCAAGGGCCGAAGGGCAAGCTCCGGCAGCCCCTTCCGCCCGGCGTGATCTTCGAGAAGAACGACAGCCAGCTCCAGGCGCGGACCGTCCGCGACGACCACGAGCTCTCCAAGTTCCACGGCCTCGCGCGCAGCCTGGTGGCCAACGCCGTCCGTGGCGTCACCGAGGGCTTCCGCAAGGATCTGGACATCGTCGGCATCGGCTACCGCGCGGAGGTCAAGGGACGGCAGGTCGTCTTTGCGCTCGGGTACTCGCACCCGGTCGTGCTCGACATCCCGCAGGGGATCGACATCACGGTCGACAAGCAGACCCACATCACGGTGACGGGCATCGATCGCCAGCTCGTGGGTCAGGTGGCGGCGAACATACGCGGCCTGCGCAAGCCCGATCCGTACAAGCAGAAGGGCGTCCGCTACAGCGGTGAGGTGCTCAAGAAGAAGGTCGGCAAGACGGGAGCGTAGAGTGAGGACTGAAGATTGACGATTGTCGATTGACGATTGTCGATTTCAGGGACGAAGTGCCCGCCGCGGAAGGTCGACGAAGTGGATCGTTGCGGCGAATCACCGCCGCGAGCGAGGCGAGTGAGCGGCGGCAGGCGCTGGGGGTGGCGCCTTCGCAAGG
>CAYHSN010000548.1:0-2720 GCA_964359235.1 uncultured Vicinamibacterales bacterium
GGCGAAGTAGAGCTTCTTGTCGTCGTAGAGGATGCGGAACTCGGTGCGCTCGGTCGACGCCCAGCCGAACTTGGGCTCGCGCTGGATGAAGCGGCCTTGCACCGGCGCCAGGTTCCACACCTCGTCGTCCAGGCGCCCGTCGATCTTCGGCGACCGGCCTTCGGGCAGCCGCGCCGCGATCGCGTGGAAGGTCTCGGGATCGATCTGGCGGATGTCGGTGATGACCGGACCCTCCGGTCCGCCGGCCGCGGGTCCTGGCGCGGACTCGGCTGGGCGAGGATCGGCCACCTGCGCGAAGATCGGCGTCGCGACGAGGAGCGCGGCCGCGAGCGCCGCGAAGCGTTGCATGAATGATGACCTGCCGGGAGCCGGGATTCCGCCGAAGACGGGTCCCTCATGGTAGCAGAAGAGGTTTGCCGCCCCCAAGCGTGAATCAGATTGGGGCGGCCATACAGTCGCAACATGCTGAACCACAGTGTTTTATCACGTATATGAATCCCGTAGAACGGCCGCGCGGTCGAACGCTGTTAAACTAGTGAACGCTGTTCATGCCGGGATCGTCTAACAGCCGGAGTGACTGAACTCATGGGCACCAGAGAGCGGCACGACCGTGAACGTCGCGCGGTGGCGCGCTCGATCCTCGACGCCGCGCGAGAGCTGTTCGTGGCCAAGGGCTACCAGAACGTCTCGATGCGCAAGATCGCCGAGCGGATCGAGTACAGCCCCGCCGCCATCTACCGCTACTTCTCGAGCAAGGACGACATCTTCTTCGCGCTCGCCGAGGACGGCTTTCGCCTGATGAGTGATCGCGTGATGGCCTGCCTGCCCGCTGCGGATCCGCTCGACGCGGTCCGCCGCACGTTCATGGCCTTCTACGAGTACAGCCGGGCGCATCCGGAGTACTTCGCCCTCATGTTCCTGGATCGCACGGTACCGCGCATCAGCAAGGACTGGGAGCGCTTCGCGTTCATTCGGGAGAGCAAGAACCTGCTCGCGCGGCGGCTGCGCGAGTGCATCGACCAGGGCCTGCTTCCCGCGGACCTCAACCCGGAGGCCGCCTTCAACGTGCTGGCGGCGGGCATTCACGGCGTGGCGGTGATGCGCCTGTGCGATCGGCCAGCGCTCGGCGACGACGCGGACGCGCTGGCGCGAGATCTGATCGAGGTGACTCTCGCAGGCCTGCGCGCCGGCACGCGGCTCACCTTCGCCGGTGCCCACGGCATTCCGTGCTCGATATCTAAAGGACCTTCATGATTCGTCATGCCCTCATCGTTGGCGCGGCCGCGCTCGTCCTCGCCGCCGCCGCGCCGGTCCAGGCCCAGCCCACGCTCACGCTGCAGGACGTGCAACAACTGGCGGTCAGGAACTACGAGGCCGTGCAGCTTGCGAAATCCAGCGTCGAGCAGGCGAGGCTGCTCAGGAAGCAGGCCTTCAGCGCCGTCCTGCCGAACGTGAACGTCAACGGTACCTACACGCGCAACCTGGTCTCGGCCGAGTTCGAGTTCGGCGGGCGCACGATTCAGGTGCTGCCGGGCAATGACTACAGCTTCGGCTTCACCTTCTCGCAACCGATCTACGCGGGGTTCCGGGAGCTGAAGGCCCTGCGCCAGACCGACGCCAACATCGAGGCGGCCGGCGTCGCGCTCGGCACGACCGTCCAGGACACCGTGCTGAATGTCACGCGCGGTTACTACCGCGTGCTCGGCGCCCGGGAGTTCGTCACGATCTCGAGGCGCGCGCTCGATCTCGCGCAGGCGACGCTGCGGACCTCCGAATCGCTCTATCGCGCGGGCGAGGCGGTCGAGACCGCGGTGCTCCGGAACCGCGTCGCCGTCAGCAGCGCCCAGCGCCAGCTCCTCGACGCCGAGAACGGGCTCGTGCTGGCGCGCGAGCAGTTGCGCATCTTTCTCGGCATTCAGGACGACTTCCAGGTCACGCGGCCCCCGGCGCCCGCGCCGCCGGCCGGTGCGCTCGACGAGCTCATCCAAGCGGGCCTGAAGCAGCGGTCCGAGCTGCAGGCGCTCGACCTGCAGCGCCGCATCGCCGAGCTGGAGATCGAGAAGCGCCGGGGCGCGTACCTGCCCACCGTGAAGGCCGACGGCAGCGTCACGCAGCGCCGCGCGTCGTTCCCCTCGAGCCGCATCGGATCGCTGGCGATCAACGCGACGTGGAACGTCTTCAACGGCGGGCGCACGGGCGCCGAGGTCGCGTCGGCCGAGGCGACGCTGCACGAAACCGACCTCAGGCGGGAGCTGCTGCGCAAGCAGACCGAAAACGAGGTCCGGACGGCGTTTCTGAGGATCCAGGCGCTTCGCGCCAACGTCGACACGTTGACCCAGCAGGTCGAGGTCGCGCGCCGGAACGCCGACGAAACGGGCCGCGCCTACAAGGTCGGCGAGGCCACGGATCTCGATGTCCTCAGCGCCAACGAACTTCTCGTTCGCTCGGAGCGGGACTTGCTCGAAGCCACGTTTTCATACGAACTCGCGATGTACGAATTGCAACGGGCCGTCGGAATCTTTGCGGCCGATCTGGTGGCGGCAGCGGCGCCGGGAGGACAGGATCGATGAAGATCACCACCATGCTCGCGGCCCTCTTCGTGCCTTCGTGCCTTCGTGGCCCGTTCGGGCCGAGCAAGCTCGGCCCCTACGTTGTGTCTTCGTGCCTTCGTGGCGAGCCTTCGTGCCTTCGTGCCTTCGTGGCCCCGCGTCTTCGTGGCG
>CAYHSN010000549.1:0-2693 GCA_964359235.1 uncultured Vicinamibacterales bacterium
TCGCCCTTCACCTTGCCGCGATCGATCTCGATGGCCGGGGAAGGCGGCGCCGCCGCGACGCGCGTGGCGTCCGGGCCGCCGGCGTCGGCGGCCTGCGCGAGGCCCACCAACAAGAGCATGCCGAACATCATGGCTTTTCTCCCGGCGGTCGCCCGGCCGTCATCGGTCATCGCCGCTCGAGGCGCGCCAGGCGATCCAGCAGCTCGGGCGAATTGGGTACCGCCGACAATCCGAAGCGAAGCGCCTGCACGGCGAGCGCGGGCTCCGACAGCCGGACGAACGTCTCGGCGATGGCCAGGTGCGCCGGCACCAGCGTCGTTTCGAGGCGCGCGGCGTTCCGCCACGCGCCGATCGCGAGCCGGTCGTCGCCGGCGCCGGCGTACGCCCACCCGAGAAGAAACGCGATCCGCGCGTTGGTCGGATCGGCCGCGAAGGAGGCCTCCCACGCTTCGGCCGCCGCGGAGAACTCGCGGCTGCGGAAGCGGGCCATTCCGGCCAGAAGCCGGGAAACCGCGTCGCTCGACTGCGTCGCGCCCTGCGCGACGACTGCCTCGGCCTCACGCCACGAGCCGGCGAGCGCCATCGCCGCCGCGCGCTTCACAGGTCCCGCAGGTGCGCGCTCGGCCGCAGACCGCAGGAGGTCTCGCGCGAGTTCGCCGCCGAGGATCTCCGCCGGCTCGAGCGTCAGGCGGTCCGCCGCCTCGATGTCGGCGGGCGGCGCTTCCGCCAGCACCTCGACGTCGCGCGTCAGCTCCGCCACGGTCCTGCCGTGCGCGCGCACGACGGCGCGGGCCACGTACTCGCCTGCAGGAATACCCGCGAGCGGAATCTCGATGCGAACCGGCCGGACCGGACCTTGCTCGGTGAGGCGAAGATCGAGGAGGTCGCCCTGGACCGTGGCAATCGCGCCGGCGGTGCCGAGCGGCGCGAGGTCCACCCTGACGTCCATGGCCTCGAGGTCACGCTCGGACGGGCCGTACACTTCGATCAAGCCGGAGAGGACGGTGTCCCGGTACGCGGCCGGTCGCACCGCCAGATCGCCCTTCGGCGAACTGAAGACCAGATCGCTCGCCGTCACGTCCCTCGCGGTGAACGCCCGCACGTCGAACCGGCGGTCGGCGCTGCCCACGAGTCCGCCCGGCTCGCGCACGACGACGCGCATGAGGTACTCGCCCGGCGCGAGATCGAACTGGAGCTGATGGGTGGAGCGGCGCGCATGGGATCCGGCAGCCGGCGTCTCAGGCAGGGGCAGGGCGCCCGTGCCGCTTGCGGCCACGCGCCCGTCACGGGCGCTCCGCACGACGAACACGACGTCAGCCGATCCGTTGGTCCCGCCGGCCGCGGGCAGATCGGCTGCGAGGCTCATGACCACCCGGTGCGCGCCTGTTGCCGTTCCGCGGAGCACGTAGGTGGTGAATGCGATTGGGAGCTCCTGGCGGGGAAACGGCGCGGCGAGCGCCGCGTCGACGGCCCGCCGCCGGTCGGCCGGCGTCTGAGACGCGGCCTCGAGGGAGTAGCCCGTGCGCGTGCTGACGCGGACGCTGCTGCGCGCGATGCCGACCTTCACGCGCCGGTACGCGCCGCGGTTTCTGCGCGCCTTCTCGCTTGGAAGGAAGCCGACGACGTAGTAGTCGAGCGACTCGCGCGCGATCTGATCGAAGACCTTGTCGAGACGGCCGCCCGCGTCAATCAGCAGGAGGCCGTCGGTTTCGAGCGTCAGGCTGCCCAGCGACTGCAGGCGACTGGAGATCTCGACGTGCTCGGACGCGAACTGGGGACCCCTGGCCGTCAGGGTGTCGGCCCTCCGATTCACGTCCAGGCCGTAGATCACGCCATAGCCGAGGGCCGCGGCGGCCGCGGCGTTCTCGATCTCGCGGCTGACGTGGTCGGCGTAGAACCCTTCGGACACCAGGATGAGCGTCTTACGCCCCTCGATGCCGGTGAGCTCCCTCATCAACTCCGACAACAACACGAGGAAGCGCCGGGCCTCTTCGTCGGCCCTGCCTGCGACCGTGCGCGCCTCTTCCTGCACGAGGCGCTCGAAGAACTCGCCTCCGCCCCGGCCCGCCTCCAGCCGCATCCGCTCGGTCACCTGCATCCAGACCACCTGGTTGCCTCGCACGATCTCGTAAGCCTCGTAGATCTCCATCGTCGCGGCGAGCGCAGTCATCACGGTGCGCTCAAGTGAGCCGCGGATGGTGGTCAGCTCGGCGATGGCACGGTTGACATCCGATGTGAAGGGAATCCGCGGGCCGGGCCCAGGCAGCGCGTACAGGGCGACGCGATCGCCCGGGCGCACGCGGGTCCGCAGGAAGCGTTCGGCCGCCTGTCGCGCGCGCTGCTCGTTGGCGGGCGCGATGTGGTGCTGGTCGAAGACCAGCACGTAGAGATGACCGCGCGGCGCGCCCCGGTTGGTCGAAACTTCGCCTGCGATCGTGCGGCGCGCGACGTCGACGTAGGTGCCCGACGGCTCCTCGACGTGCTGGAACAGCACGATCGGTCGCGGCTCGCCGTCCTCGGTGACCGTGAGTTCGTCGGCGCGGATGTCCTTGACCGGGCGTCCCTGATCGTCGAGCACGCGCACGTCGAGCCGTACGAGCTCGACGCCGCTGCGGAAGGTTGCCTGCGGCGTCGGGGCCTGCGCAGCCGGTGTCTGGTGGGCGCCGAGCAGCATCGTGCCCAGCGTCAGGCAG
>CAYHSN010000550.1:0-2690 GCA_964359235.1 uncultured Vicinamibacterales bacterium
CCGGATCAGAATCTCGTCGTACCGCCGCGCGGTCGACTGGCTCAGGGCTGACACGGCCACCGTCCCGGCGAGTCCCGCGACGAACAGGCCGATCGCAAGCCTGGTTTTCATGCGCCTGGCAGCGATTGTAGCCGAGGTGCGACCGCGGCGCCGGCCACGCCAGGCGAATCTTGTGAACCCGTAGAGGCGGACCTTCAGAGGTCGTGAAGAAATCGCGCTGGTGTAGCGCCCAAGCAGGCCTGAAGGCCCGCGAACCGCTCATGGATGAGCCTCCGTGTCGGCAGGTGCGCTACCGCTGGTCGAGCGGCACGAAGGTCTGGGGATAGCTCGGCCCGACGTACTCCGCGCGCGGGCGAATCAGGCGGTTGTTCGCGTACTGTTCGAGCGCGTGCGCCGTCCAGCCCGAGATGCGGCTCACGGCGAACACGGGCGTGAACAGATCGATGGGAATGCCGATCGTGTAGTACACCGACGCCGAGTAGAAATCGACGTTCGGGTTGAGCTTCTTCTCCGTCTTGACCAGGTGCTCGATGCGCTGCGACATCTCGAACCAGGCCGTCTTCCCCGCGCGCGCACCCAGCTCGCGCGACATCTTGCGCAGGTGCGTCGCGCGCGGATCCTCCGTGCGGTACACCCGGTGCCCGCAGCCCGGGATCTTCTCCTTGCGCGCGAACTTCGCGCGGACCACGTCGTCCACGCGTTCGCCGCTCGCGTCCTCGCCCAGATCGAGGAGCAGCTTCATCACGTCGGCATTCGCGCCGCCGTGCAGTGGTCCCTTCAGCGTGCCAATCGCCGCGACGATGGCCGAGTGGAGGTCGCTCAGCGTCGCCGCGCACACGCGCGCCGCGAACGTGGACGCGTTCAGCTCGTGATCGGCGTGCAGGATGAGGGCGATGTCGAACGCGCGCTCGGAGAGCGCGTCCGGACGCCGACCGGTCAGCATGTACAGGAAGTTCGCCGCGTGACCGAGCGCCGGGTCGGGCTGGATCGGTCCACCGCCCGCGCTCAGGCGGCCGTAGGTCGCCACGATGCTGCCGATCTGCGCGGTGAGGCGGACGGCTTTCCGGTCGTTGGCCTGTGGGGAGTGGTCGGCAGCGTCTGTGTCGTAGTGCGCGAGCGCCGAGGTGATCGTACGCAGCGCGTCCATGCACGGCGCATCCGGCATGGTCTTCATGAGACGAAGAATCGACTCGGGCAGAGGACGCGCAGCGGCGAGTTGCGATTTAAGATCGCCCAGCTCGGCGCGGTTCGGCAGCCGTCCGTGCCGCAGCAGGTAGCAGACTTCTTCGAACGACGCGCCGCGCGCCAGGTCGTGGATGTCGTGCCCCTGGTACGCCAGCACGCCGCGCTCGCCGTCGAGATAGCAGATCGCCGACGTGGCGGCGACCACGTCCTCCAGCCCCGCTTTGAACTTCGTCTCCGCTGTCATGTCTCGACGTCCTACTTCCCGGCGACCGCGCGCGGGCGATAGAGGACCCCGACGAGCGTGCCGTAGATTGCCATCTCCACGAGCACGTCGACGGCCCACGCCAGACCCAACGCGTTGGAGACCTGCAGCACCACGTAGTTCCAGATTGCGCCGAAACTCATCAGGAGCAGTCCAACCAGCACGCCGAAGCGCAGCCCCTCCTGAAGGCCGCTCGTGCCCTCATAGCCCTTCGCGTACATGTAGGCGAACACGAAGAAGCCGAGCAGGGAGCCGACGAAGCCGAGGATCATGTTCATCTCGGCGTCCGGCCGGAACACTGACGTGTGTGCGGCATACAGATCGGCCATCAAGTACCCGTTGGCGACGTACCCGACGACCAGCGACACGGCCCAGGTCACGACGGCTGCCAGCGCGAGGCGCGAGTGATTCATATGGCGCTCCCTTTCAGGCAAGAGGACGGGCGCGAGGACTATAGAACGGATCGGAGGCCGGAGGCCAGAGGCCGGGGGCCGGGGGCTACTTGCCGCTCACGGCCGGGGCGTCGCGCAGGATGAGATCCGACCCGTACTGCTGGACGATCGACAACAGGCCCGTGTAGAGGAAGCCGGCCTGGAAGAGCACCAGGAATGGCAGCGACGCGTAGATCTGGTTCGCCAGCGCGTAGAAGACCGTCCCGGTGAAATACAGGCCGAGCGCCAGCTCGAGGAACGGCTGCACGACCATGAGCTGGCGGTACTTCTTCCCCATCCAGTCGTCGCCGGTCCGCTCGACGCCGTACTTGGGCGTCCGCGAGAACTCGCTCTCGTGATTGAAGAGCGCTTCGAAGACCGCCTTCGTGTTGTTGATCGAGAGGCCGATGCCGATCGCCATGAGGAGCGGCAGGTACTTCAGTCGCGTGCGCCAGTCGGCGTAGATCTCGCGCTGCGAGACCGTGTAGAAGTAGAAGACCGACGCCGTCGCCGCGACGAAGAACGGCACGTCGATCAGCAGCATCTCCGTCCAGCCGCCGCTGTATCGCACGTACATCGCCGGAAACATCAGCAGCGAGAGCAGGGTCATGAGGGGATAGTTGAGGTTCGCCGTCAAGTGGAAGAACGCCTCGGCCTTGACGACAAACGGGAGATCGGCCTGAAGGAGCGCCGGCAGGAGCTTCCGGCACGTCTGGATCGACCCCTTCGCCCAGCGATGTTGCTGCGACTTGAAGGCGTTCATCTCGACCGGCACCTCGGCCGGCGAGACCAGGTCGGGCACGAACACGAAC
>CAYHSN010000551.1:0-2690 GCA_964359235.1 uncultured Vicinamibacterales bacterium
ACCACCCCAGCGCAGCCACCGCCAATCCCACGAACACGATGACGCCGCCGGCCGCCGCGTCGCCGTAGCGGTTGAGCCACTCGCCGCGGACGGCGCGCGCGGCCGCGCGCGCCGGCGTCACGAGCAACACCATCGCGCCGATCGTCGCGATCTCGTAGAGCACGACGATCGCGACGGTCTTCAGCGCGCCGAGCGGCGCCGCCGCGAAGAGCAGCGGCACGACGGCAACGCAGGGATCCACGGAGAACACCAGAAAGAGCGTCCACGCAGTGAGGCGCGGCGAGACTTCGACGTCGCGCACGTGGACGTGGGGATGGCCGTGACCGTGACGGTGGCCGCCGCCGTGGTCGTCGTCGTGCGGGTGCACGTGGGCGTGGCCGTGCAGGTGGCTGTGCAGGTGGCCGCGCGCCGCGCGCCGCAACCCCCACAGGCCGTACACCAACCCGAAGCCGATCAGCAGCACGCCGGCCGCCGCCTCCATCCGCTCGCCGAACGTCCGGAGCATGGAGACCCCGAACACGAGGCCGAGCAACCCGAGCAGCACCGACACCGTCACGTGGCCGAAGCCGCAGAGCGCGGTGATCGTCATGGTCCGGGCGGTGGACCACCGCTGCGCGCGCGCCAGCGCGGCAAACGGCACCCAGTGGTCGGGCGCGAGCGAGTGGAGCGCCCCGACGGTCACCGCGCCCAGGGCGAGCGCGGCGAACAAGCCATCAGGCATCGATTACTCCGAGGCAGGCATGATACGCGACAGACCGGGCGCGGCGCACAGGGGATGATGATTGGAAGAACCTGACTGGGGATGAAATCGTGGAGATTGAGGAACTACGTCACACACGAGGCGGGACAACGTGTGGTTGTGCGCCGGCCCGATCAGCCGCCTGAGAACGCGTTGGGCTCCCATAACCGTGCGATGCGAGCTTTCGTGTCGCTCATTCGCAAGCACGGTGCCAGACTCCGTCAGCGGCCCAAAAGCCCGGAAACTCAAGGAAAACAGCGCGGGCTTGGCGCAGGGCTCCATGTGAAGCTTCGGACTCCTGCCGAACTCCCGGCACGGACGAAAGGCACCCGGGATGAGAGAAGCGGGGAGGGTGGTCCCTGCGGCTGGGGAGAATCCCGCGCTGGACGTGGCCGGATCTCATGACGGTTTTTCGGCGCTGGTCTGGCTCGGGCGGGATAACAGGCCGGAATTCGTGCGGTTAGCGCCGGTACCGCGCCCGGCGCTCACGTCCGGATACTGGCACGGCGGTTGCGTTTCCCCTCAGGTTGAAGCACCTTCTGCGACCATGCCGGTCGCGCGACTGGAGACCCTTCACATGGCACGCCGGTGGATCACCGTTGACGGCAACGAAGCGACCGCGTCAGTCGCACATCGCACGAACGAGGTCATCGCGATTTATCCCATCACACCCTCCTCCAACATGGGCGAGCTGGCGGATGAGTTGTCGGCCAAGGGTTACAAGAATATCTGGGGCATCGTCCCCGAGGTCATCGAGATGCAGTCGGAGGGCGGCGCGGCCGGGGCCGTCCACGGCGCCCTGCAGGCGGGCGGGCTCTCGACGACGTTCACGGCGAGCCAGGGCCTGCTCCTGATGATCCCGAACCTCTACAAGATCGCGGGCGAGCTGACGTCGTACGCCATGCACGTGTCGGCGCGCACCTTGGCGACGCACGCGCTGTCGATCTTCGGCGATCACTCGGACGTGATGGCCTGCCGGCAGACGGGCGTGGCGCTCCTCGCGTCGGGCTCGGTGCAGGAAGCGCACGACTTCGCGTGCATCGCGCAGGCGGCGACGCTCCGGGCGCGCGTGCCGTTCTTGCACTTCTTCGACGGCTTCCGCACGTCGCACGAGGTCGCGAAGATCGAGGAGCTCATCGACGACGACCTGCGGTTCATGCTGCCGGACGAGCTCATCGCGGCGCACCGCCGCCGCGCGCTCTCGCCCGATCGCCCGGTCTTGCGCGGCACGGCGCAGAACCCGGACGCATTCTTCCAGGCGCGCGAGGCCTGCAACCCCTTCTACCTGGCGTGCCCCGGCATCGTGCAGGAGACGATGAACCAGTTCGCCGCGCGCACCGGCCGGCACTACCGCCTGTTCGACTACGTCGGGCACCCGCAGGCCGAGCGCGTGATCGTGATGATGGGCTCGGGCGCCGAGACCGCGCACGAGACGGTCGACTGGCTGGTGGCGCAGGGCGAGCGGGTCGGGCTCGTGAAGGTCCGGCTCTACCGGCCGTTCTCGCTGAAGGACTTCGTCGCGGCGCTTCCGCCGCAGGCGCGGGCGATCGCCGTGCTCGATCGCACGAAGGAGCCGGGCGCCATCGGCGAGCCGCTCTACCTCGACATCGTCGCGGGGATCAGCGAGGCGCGGGTGGCGGGCCTCTCCTACCCGTCGCACGTCCCGCTCGTCGTCGGGGGGCGGTACGGGCTGTCGTCGAAGGAGTTCACGCCGGCGATGGTGAAGGCGGTGTTCGATGAGCTGGCGCAGAACCGCCCGAAGCCGCACTTCACCGTCGGCATCATGGACGACGTGACGCACCTGTCGCTGCCCTTCGATCCGGAGTTCGACATCGACTCGGCGCGCCGCGACGTGGTGCGCGGCGGGTTGTTAGGCCTTGGCGCCGACGGCCCGGTCGGGGCGAACAAGAACTCGCTCAAGATCATCGGCGAGGAGACCGCCAACTTAGCG
>CAYHSN010000552.1:0-1422 GCA_964359235.1 uncultured Vicinamibacterales bacterium
CGTCGAGAACGCCGGCGGCACGACGACCTACACCTACGAGCAGGCCGACGTGCACGACTTCGCGTGGACGGCGGATCCAAATTACGTGGAGATCAAGGGCACGTTCTCGGCGGCGAACGACGTGACGGCGGCCGAGTACGCCGCGACGGCGAAACTGCTCGGGCGAACGCTCGAAGAAGTCCGACTCTCGGACGTCGAGGTCATCGTCCTGATGCAGCCGGCGCGCGCCGGGCAGGCCGCGCGCTACATGCAGGCCGCGAAGCTCGGCCTGAAGTACTTCGGACTTTGGTACGGACGCTATCCGTACCGGACGCTGACGGTCGTCGATCCGGCGCCGGGCGCGGGCGGCGCCGGCGGCATGGAGTACCCGACGTTCATCACCGCCGGCTCCTCGTGGCTGCTGAACTTCTGGCCGTTCAGCGGGGTGCGCGGGCAGGAAGCTGTCACCGTCCACGAGTTCGGGCATCAGTTCTGGTACGGCCTGGTCGGCAACAACGAGTTCGAGGAAGCATGGCTGGACGAGGGCATCAACTCGTACTCGAGCGGCAAGGTGATGGAGCTGGGCTACGGCAGGGACACGTCGCTGGGATCGATCCTCGGCCTGGGTCTCGCCGAGATCGACATCGTGCGGATCCAGAACGGGCCCAACTTCAAGTACGACCGCGTGCGCCAGCCGGCGTGGAGCTACATGAACAACGGCGCCTACGGCTTTTACTCGTACCAGAAGCCGGAGATTCTGCTCCGCACGCTCGAGAACTACCTCGGCGAGCAGACCATGGCGCGCATCATGCGCACGTATCACGAGCGCTGGCGCTTCCGCCATCCGTCGAGCGACGACTTCTACGCGGTGGCGAACGAGGTGGCGGGCCAGGATCTGACGTGGTTCTTCCGCCAGGCGGTCGAGGCGCCGCCCGTGCTCGACTACGACATCGGGTCGGTGTCGTCGCTCCGCCTGAACGACCCGCGCGGCGTGTTCGACGCCGCGAAAGCGGCCGGCGAGAAGAGTGGCGCAGGAACGGGTCAGGCCGCCGCGGACACGAAGAAGCCCGAGCTGTATCAGACGACGGTCGTGGTCCGGCGCCGTGGCGAGTTCGTGTTTCCGGTGGACATCGCGTTCAAGTTCGAGGGGACGCCCGTCGAGCGGACGCGGTGGGACGGCCGCGATCCCTGGAAGCGGTACCGGTTTGTGCGGCCCGAGCGGCTCGAGTGGGCCGACGTCGATCCGGATCGCCACATCGTGCTCGACGTGGACTGGTTGAACAACGCGCGCCGGGTCGAGCCAGACTCGCGTGTGGCCGCGAAGTGGACCGCGCGCTGGATGTTCTGGGTCCAGAACGCGCTCGCGTTCATCGGGTGGTAGAGGGAGTTGCCTGCCGTTCGGGTGGACACTTGCCGTTCGGGTGGACACTTGCCGTTCGGGTG
>CAYHSN010000552.1:1522-2680 GCA_964359235.1 uncultured Vicinamibacterales bacterium
AGTCAGCCGAACGGCAATCGAAGTTCCCGGTATCCCGATGGTGATCACCTGCGCCCGCACCGGACTGAGCGCGGCCTCGAGGCGGCCGGGCCTCGCGAGTCTGTTGTGGCTGTGGAACCTCGCCTTTGCGTCCGCGCTCGCGCTGCCGGTGTGGACGTGGTGGCACGGCGCCACGGCGCGAGCGCCAGAGGCAGACCGGTTGCTCTCCCGCTTCAGCTTCAGTGTGTTCGGCGAGCTGGTGCGCAACGATCCCTCGATCACTACGCTCGTGTCGACGTTCTGGGCGGTGGCCCTGCTCGCGCTCGTCGGCCAGGCGTTCGTCGCGGGCGGCACGATCGAAGTGCTCACGAGCGACGACGCGCGGCCGTTCCTGCACCGCTTCTTCCGCGGCGCCGGGCACTTTTTCTGGCGCTTCCTGCGCGCGGGCCTCGTCGGCGCCGTGGCGTTCCTCCCTGTGGCTCTCGTCCTGACGGCCGCGTTCGGCCCGATCAACCGCGCGCTCGAAAAAGCCGACTGGGAGCCCGGGTGGTATCTCGGCCAGGCCGCGTACTTCTTTCTTCTCGCGATCGCTGGACTCGTCGCGTATCTCGCGCTCGACTACGCCCGCATCCGGATGGCGCGCGACGACTCGCGGCGCACGATCCGCGCCTTCTTCGGCGGCGTTCGCTTCGTGGCCACCCACCCGAGGGCGACGATCGGCGTCTGGCTCGTCATCGCCGTGCTCACGGCTGTCGTGTTCGCGCTGTACCTCGCCTACGACGAGATCGTGCCGGCGACGACGTGGGGCGCCATTCTGCTCACGCTGGTCGTGCAGCAACTCACGGTCTGGCTGCGGGCGGGACTCAGGGTGGCGATGGTGGCGGGGGAAATCGAGGTCTGGGACCGCGCTGGGGACAGTTCGAGATTCGAGGTTCGAAGTTCACAGTCGACGACGGAGCTTCGATCCTCGGACGTTGGATCCGCGCAGGTGGCGCATCAATCCCCTGACGAGTCGCGCCCCGTCGACGGATAACGCCTTCACACGATCGAACTCGTTCCTCGCCAAGCAGGATCTCGCTTCGGCCTTGGCGCTCGAATTGGAATGCCAGCAGCGCTTGTCGAAGTACGGAACTGCTTGAGGACTGGGCACGGCTCCAAGCGGGTCAGCCGCCATTCAAG
>CAYHSN010000553.1:0-2678 GCA_964359235.1 uncultured Vicinamibacterales bacterium
GCGGTTTCCGGGTGCGGGGGGGCGCGGGGGGCGCGTGGTAATACGGCGGGCCGGGGGGGGTTACGCGGGCACGACGAGGACTGGCCGGTGGACGTGTGGACGAGTGGGCCGGTCCCTGGCGCACGTCCGGCCCCACGAGCAGTGAGAAAAGTGAGCCATGGGATCGCGGTTCCTGGGATCGTGACGAGTGGGACGTCCTGGTCGCCGACGGCAGCGTCTACCGCCTCTTCCGCGACCGCGCGCAGGATCGGTGGTTTGTCGAGGGCATTGTGGACTAAGGAAACGATCACGGCATAGCCACGAAGGCACGAAGACACGAAGAAGTACCGTCCGCATGTTCACAGCGTGACAATCGCCAAGCGATCTTTCGTGCCTTCGTGTCTTCGTGGCTCCTGCGTGTTCCGTTGAAACTCGAAACTGTGCGCGTCCATGTACGTGGAGCTTCATACCGCCTCCGCCTTTTCCTTCCTCGCCGGCGCCTCCACGCCCGAGGCGCTCGTCGACCGCGCGGCCGCGCTCGGCTATCCCGCGCTCGCGCTCCTCGATCGCGACGGGCTGTACGGCGCGCCGCGCTTCCACATGGCGGCGAAAGCGGCGGGAATCAAAGCGATCGTTGGCGCCGAGCTGACGATCGGGGTCACGGGTTTTCAATCAGCAATCGGCAATCAGCAATCGGCAATGACGTTGCCCGTCCTCGTCTCCTCGCAACAGGGCTACCGCAATCTGTGCCGCCTCGTGACGCGCATGAAGCTCGGCGCGCCGAAGGGGGAAGGCGCGCTCGCGCTCGACGATCTCGACGGTCACACGGCCGGCCTCATCGCGCTCGTCGGCCGGACCGCGCTCGCGGCCAGGCGCTTCGGCGTGGGCGGTCTGGTCGATCGGGTCGTCGGCCTCTTCGGCCGCGCGAACGTGTGCGTCGAGCTGCAGCGTCACTTGCTCCGGGACGAGGAATCGGACAATCAGGCGCTCGCCGAACTGGCGTCCGCGTTTCACGTGCCGGTGGTGGCGACCGGCGGCGTGCGTTTCGCCGCGCCCGACGCGCGGCCGCTCTACGACGTCCTCACCTGCATCCGCCACAAGACGACGATCGCGCGGGCGGGGCGGCGGCTGAGCGTGAACGCCGAGCGGTACCTCAAGCCGCCGGACGAGATGGCGCGGCTCTTCGAGGATCTGCCGCGTGCGGTCGCGGCCTCGCGCGAGCTGGCCGATCGCCTCGCATTCACGATGGCGGATCTCGGCTACCGCTTCCCGGATTATCCGGTGCCGGAGGGTGAGACGCAGGCGTCGTTTCTCCGGAAGATCGCGGAGGTCGGCGCGCGCGAGCGCTACCGGCCGTATCACGAGCGCGCGCGCCGGCAGATCGCGCGCGAGCTCGATCTCATCGAGAAGCTCGAACTCGCCGGTTACTTCCTCATCGTCTGGGACGTGGTGAATTTTTGCCGGCAGCAGGGGATTCTCGCGCAGGGACGAGGATCGGCGGCCAACAGCGCCGTCTGCTACAGCCTGGGCATCACGGCCGTCGACCCGGTCGGCATGGACCTGCTGTTCGAGCGCTTCCTGTCGGAGGAGCGCGGCGAGTGGCCCGACATCGATCTCGATCTGCCGAGCGGCGATCGACGCGAGCGCGTCATCCAGTACGTCTACGAGCGGTACGGGAAGCACGGCGCCGCCATGACCGCCAACGTCATCACGTACCGCGGGCGCAGCGCCGCACGTGAGGTCGGCAAGGTGCTCGGGTTCGAGCCGGACGAGGTCGATCGGCTCGCGAAGCTGATGCACAACTTCGAGTTCGTTGATCCCGGGGATTCGCTTGACCGGAACCTGCGCGAGGCCGGGTTGGATCCGGCACGCCGCGACGTGCGGCTGTTCGCCGATCTGTGGCGGCGCATCCAGAACCTGCCGCGCCATCTCGGCCAGCACTCGGGCGGCATGGTGATCTGCCAGGGGCGGCTCGACGACGTCGTGCCGCTCGAGAACGCCGCCATGCCCGGCCGCGTGGTCGTCCAGTGGGACAAGGAAGATTGCGCCGACATGGGCATCGTGAAGGTGGACTTGCTGGGACTAGGGATGATGGCCGTGTTGCAGGACGCGCTCGAAGTGATCAACAGCGCAGGAACGAGGAACGAGGAACGAGGGACGAGGGATGAGCGCGGAGCGGAGCGGGGCGAAGGGGCCCCCGCGAGCGACGCGCTTGGCGGGGTGCAGGCGCCTTCGCCAGGCTTCGGCGACCCTAGACGAAGCTCGAAGAGCGAAGTCTGGGGGTCCCCGCCAGTTCGGGAAATGATGGCCGTGTTGCAGGACGCGCTGGAGGTGATCGATGCAGAGGCCAGAGGCCCGAGGCCAGGGGCCAAGGGCGAGGACTCGGGGGTGAAGGGTTTTGGCCTCCGGCCTCCGGCCTCCGGTCAGATCTCTGTCGTCGATCTTGCTCATCTTCCTCAAGACGATCCTGAGGTTTACCGCATGCTGCAGGAGGCCGACACGATCGGCGTCTTTCAGGTCGAGTCACGCGCGCAGATGGCGACTTTGCCGCGTCTCAAGCCGGCCTGCTTCTACGACATCGTGGTCGAGGTCGCGATCATCCGGCCCGGGCCGATCGTCGGGCAGATGGTGCATCCGTACTTGCGGCGGCGGCAGGGGCTCGAGCCGGTGGTCTATCCGCACCCGTCGCTCGAGCCGAT
>CAYHSN010000554.1:0-2665 GCA_964359235.1 uncultured Vicinamibacterales bacterium
TCCGGCTTCGCATCGCGGAAGAACGAGACGTACAGATCCTCCAGCGCGCGCAGCCGGTCTTCCAGCTTCCCGAACGTCAGATCCGGCCGTCCGAGACCGGAGGCCGGCGAGTACGATCCCGGCAAGTCGCCCGACTTCGCGAGACGGTTCCAGTTCTTCATGGTCGTCAGCACGAGCGTCGCGTTCGGATAGCCGGCCGGGTTCGCCCCCTCTCTCGCGATCGCGTCCTGGACCTCCTCGATCACGCCGTCGGACCAGGCGATGAACTGCTCGAGCGGCACACGCTCCGTGCGCTGCGTCTCGTGCCGCCGGCGGTGCTCCCGATACGCCTCGTCCTCGGCGGCCGACGGATGTCTCGCGAGGCGCGCGGCGACATAATCGCGGACCCGCTTCGCGCGGTCGAGCGCGTTCGGCGTGACGGCCTGATGGACGGCGCGGATGGCGAACGCGAAGAAGTCCACGAGCGCGCGGAAGTCCGCCGGGTCGTCTGAACGGGTCAGTCGATCGACCGCGGCGGCGATCTCCTCGTCCGATCCGGCACCAGGTCTCGTCATCACGGCTTGCAGCAGGTCTCGCGCTGTCGTCATGTGGCACCTGACGCGGCCGATCATACCGGAAACGCGCGCTGCCGGATGCCCGGCGCTCGACCACCGCTCATGCGGATGAATTTGCTTGCCCCTCCCGCGCGGCGCAAGGGATGATACGCGGATATGCGTCTACGTCTTTTCGTTTCGATCGCACTCCTTCTCGGATTCTTCATGGCCTTCTCGCCGGCCCTGGCGTCCGCGCAGGAGACTCCCGCTCCGCCGCGGCCCCAGGCGCCACCCGCGCCGCCGGACGTCGCGGCGCCTCCAGCCGACGCGGTGAAAACCGCGTCAGGGATGTACACGAAAGTCGTGCAGCCGGGCGCCGGCGCCGAGAAACCAGGAGCGACCGACGTCGTCACGGTCCTCTACTCGGGCTGGACGCCCGACGGCCGGTGCTTCGACAGCTCCGTGCTCCGCAACAACACACCGTCCACGTTCCCGCTGAACAGCGTGTTGGCCGGCTGGAGCGAAGGCGTGCAGCTCATGGCCAAGGGCGAGAGGCGCCGTCTCTGGGTGCCCGAAGCGCTTGCGTTCAAGGGCGCCGAGGGCAAGCCCAAGGGCATGGTCGTGTTCGACATCGAGCTGGTCGAGTTCAAGCCGTCGCCGACGGCCGCCCCGCCCGATGTCGCCAAGCCGCCGGCCGACGCCAAGAAGACGAACTCGGGCCTCTTCTACAAGGTGATCGCGCCCGGCGCGGGCACGAAACATCCAGGCCAGTTCAGCAAGGTCACGGTGCACTACACGGGCTGGACGACCGACGGCAAGACGTTCGACAGCTCGGTGGCGCGCAATCAGCCGGCCACCTTCGGGCTCGACCAGGTGATCAAGGGCTGGACCGAGGGCGTGCAGCTCATGGTCGAGGGCGAGAAGACGCGGTTCTGGATTCCGAGACAACTGGCGTACAACGATGCGCCCGGCAAGCCGCGCGGCATGCTCGTGTTCGACATCGAGTTGATCGCGATAGATAAGTGACGGGGAACGAGGAACGAGGAACGGGTCACGAGGAACGAGGAACCCGTAACCAGTAACGCATAACCAGTCATTCGTAGGGGCCGGCTTTAGCCGGCCCTTCCTTTTTCTACACCATCTCAGAAACTGAAGCCCGCCGTGAAGTGCACGCGCCCGCCGCCGCCGCTCAGGTTCGCGGCGGCGTCCAGGTTGATCCTGAAGAGAGGCGCGGCGATGAACACACCGGCCCCGGCGCCCTGCTGAAAGGGAAGATCCTGCCGGCGCTGCTCCACATTCCACGCGACGCCCGAGTCGTAGAAGATCCTCACGCCCGTCTTGCCGATGCCCATGGGCGAGGTCAGGGGCGCGCGGATCTCGACCGACGTCACGAGCATCCGGTCGCCGGCGAACTCACCGCGCCGTGCCCTCTCAGCGTGGACATGCCGCCGAGGAGCGACCGCTCGTACGGCGGCCGCGCGCGATCCGCGCCCTCGTAGAGCACCCGCACGCCGAGCACAGACTGACCCTTCAGTCTCACGAACCCCCGCGCTTCACCGCGATAGCGGTTGATGGACTCGCCGGCGCCGTCGAGATCGAGCACCGACCAGCTCGCGCCAAGGAACACCGCGTTTCCCGGAAACGCCTGGTCGCCGCGCGTGTCGAGCGCCACGTCAACGCCGAAGGTCCACTGCCCCTGCTCCAGCGCGCCGAAGTCCACGTCGGCCCTGGTCAACTCGACGGCCACGCGCAGGGGCGGCGCGATGACGTGCTCGGCCCGCGCCGACAGCTCGACGCGCTCGTCGTCCTGCTCGTAGTGCGGGTTCTGGCGGTTCCGAATGCCGAATCGCCCGAAGGCGCGGGCGACGGGCCCCGTGCGGAACGCGCGCTCGATCTCGACGGCCGCCCGCTTCGTGCCGCCCCAGATCAAGGGCGCCGAGATCCGTTCGCCGCCGTGCAGCCAATCGACCGTACTCACCCGCGCGCCGTACGTGAACCCGTAGCCTTCCTCGTAGTCCAAGACCGGCAGGAACATCATCCGGCTCGTCACGCGGCGGAGCGGCCCGGGCTCGGGACCCCCGCTGGCCGCGAGCGCCTCCCGCTCGTGCACGATGACGACGAGCGCCACCTCG
>CAYHSN010000555.1:0-2658 GCA_964359235.1 uncultured Vicinamibacterales bacterium
GGGCCACGGAAGGGCCACGGAAGGGCCACGGAAGGGCCACGGAAGGGCCACGGAACGAAGAAACGAATGGAGCTGTAGTGCCGAACTTCAGTTCGGCCCGCAGGCGCGACATGGGTAAGGGCATCCGGCGGACCCTGTTTCTGATCCAGAAGGAGCTCATCGAGCTCAGGCGCGATCCACGCCTGCTCGGCATCGTCATTGTCGCGCCGATCCTTCAGCTCACGGTGCTGGGCTACGCGGCGACGACCGACATCTGGAACGTGCCCGTCGTGGTCGCCGACGGCGATCGTTCTGCGGCCAGCCGCGAACTGGTCGCCCGGTTCGATGGGTCGCCGTACTTCTCGATCGTCGACGTCGTCACGAGCGTCGGCGAGATCGACCCGTATCTCGAGACGGGACTCGGCTGGATGGCGTTGTCGATTCCGCCCGGGTACGGCCGTCAGGTCGAATCGGGCACCGGCGCGGTGGTCCAGGTCGTCGCCGACGGCACCGACGCCAGCTCGACGACCGTCGCGCTGAGCTATGCGACGAACCTGGTGGCGGGCTACGCGGAGGAGCTCGTCCGCCGGAGGCCCGGGGCGACCGCGGCCGTGCGAGCGCCGGTCGATGCGCAGATCCGCGTCTGGTACAACCCCCAGCTCGACAGCCGCCACTTCATGATCCCGGGCGTGCTTGCGCTGCTGCTGCTCATCGTCACGGCGAGCCTCACCTCGATGGCGATCGTGCGCGAGCGCGAGCGGGGCACGTACGAACAGCTGAGCGTCACGCCGCTCGGCCGCTGGGAGCTTGTCGTCGGCAAGCTGCTGCCGTTCGCGGTGATCGGCCTGCTCGATGTGTTGCTCGTCGTCGCCGTGTCCGTGTTCTGGTTCGAGGTGCCGTTCCGAGGGAGCCTGCTGCAGCTCGTGGGTCTGAGCGCCGTCTATCTGATGACGACGCTCGGGCTCGGCCTGTTCGTCTCGACCGTCTCCTCCACCCAGCAGCAGGCGATGATGACGACGGTGTTCTTCTTCCTCATCCCGATGATCTTCCTCTCCGGCTTCGTGTTTCCCATCGAGAACATGCCGCAGGCGATCCAGTACATCACCTACCTGGTGCCGCTGCGCTACTACCTGGTGATCGTGCGGGGCATCTTCCTGAAGGGTGTCGGGCTGGAGACCTTCTGGCCCGATGCGCTCGCGCTGGCCGGATGGGGGCTGGCGATTCTCGGGCTCGCCGTCGCGCGGTCGAGGAAGAGACTCGACTAGGTCCCGGGTTGAGGGATACTGAAATCCATGACGCCGCCGGCCGAAGAGATCGCGACGCTCGGACGGGACCTGCCGCTCGTCACCGTGCTGCCGTTCGTCCTGCTGCTCCTCGCCATCGCGCTCCTGCCGCTCGTCGCGGGCCACTGGTGGGAGAAGAACCGCCACAAGGCCATCGTGTCGGCCCTGCTGGCGCTGCCCATCGCGCTCTACCTGCCGCTTGTCTGGGGCCATCCAGGGCAGGAGGCGCTCGTCGAGAAGATCCTCGAGTACCTCTCGTTCATCGCGCTGCTCGGGTCGCTCTACGTCGTGAGCGGCGGCATCTACCTGCAAGGGTCGCTCTCCGGCACGCCGCCGGCCAACACGGCGATGCTGGCGATCGGCGCGGTGCTCGCGAACCTCATCGGGACGACGGGCGCGTCGGTCGTGCTCATCCGCCCGCTGCTGCGCGCCAACCGGCGCCGCCACCGCAAGGCCCACGTCGTCATCTTCTTCATCTTCGTCGTGTCGAACTGCGGCGGGCTGCTCACGCCGCTCGGAGATCCGCCCCTCTTCCTCGGCTTCCTGAAAGGCGTGCCGTTCGGCTGGACGCTGCGTCTGTGGCCGCAGTGGCTGGCCGTCAACCTGGCGCTCATCGCGATCTTCAACATCTGGGACCAGGTCGTGCTGGATCGGGAAGAGAAGGAGCGGCCCGAGTCGCTGCTCCAGGCCGTGATGAAGCACCAGCGCTTCCGGATCCACGGCGTGCAGAACCTCGCGTGGCTCGCGGGCATCGTCGCGACGGTCGTGGCGTCTGGGCGAGGTCTGGGCCACGGCGGCGCGCCGTGGCCGTTCGGCATTCAGGAAGGCCTCATGGCGGCGATCGCCGTGGCCGCCTACGTCCTGACGCCCGCCGTGAACCGCGAAAAGAACGAGTTCACGTTCGGACCGATCGTCGAGGTGGCCGTCCTGTTCGCGGGCATCTTCGCGACCATGGCGCCGGCGCTGCTGATCCTGAACGCGTGGGGGCAAGGCGGCCGCGAGGTGTTCGGGATGGCCTTCGGACTGCGCCACCCGTGGCAGTTCTTCTGGGTGAGCGGCGGGCTGTCGAGCTTTCTCGACAATGCGCCGACCTATCTGACGTTTTCGGCCACCGCCGCCGGGCTCGCCGGCATCGAGGCCCACGGGCTCTTCCTGCGGGACTATCTGGCGAGCGGCCCGGACGCCGCACGGTTGCTGGCGGCCATCTCCACCGGCTCGGTCCTGATGGGGGCGAACAGCTACATCGGCAACGGGCCGAACTTCATGGTGAAAGCGATCGCCGAAGAACACGGCGTGAAGATGCCGAGCTTCTTTGGCTACATGGCCTACAGCGTCGGGATTCTCGTGCCGATCTTCGTGGTCGTGACGTTCGTGTTCTTCCGATAACCACTACGCC
>CAYHSN010000556.1:0-2640 GCA_964359235.1 uncultured Vicinamibacterales bacterium
ACACGAGCAGGTTGTCGAGATCGACGCCGAGCTTCCTCGTGTACTGCGCGTCGAGCGCGTGCTCGGCGTCGACAAACGCGGCCATGCCGCCGGCCAACTGGGCCTGCGCGATCACCTGAAGGGCGAGCGTCGTCTTGCCCGAGGCCTCGGGACCGAAGATCTCGACCACCCGGCCGCGCGGCACACCGCCGACGCCGAGGGCGTAATCGAGGCTGATCGCGCCGGTCGAGATGACCGGGATCGGCCCGAACACGTCCTTCTGGCCGAGACGCATGATCGACCCCTTGCCGAATTGCTTTTCGATCTGGCCGACGGCCATTTCAACGGCCTTCAGTCGCTCGCGGTCGGTACGGTCTTCTGCCATTGGCGCCTCACACTGGACTGACGACTGACAACTGACAACTGATGACTGACTCGTGCAAGTGCGTGCATTCTAAAGGCGTGCCGGGCGGATGTCAAGCGAAGAGTCTCCCATGAGTCGCTGTATCTATCTATTCTGTAGCGACTTAGCTGGATAGTAGACTTTCGCCCCTTGGGGCGCGACTGGCAGATTTTGAGAGAACCAGGCTGCGGTTGAGTGGCAGGATCTCCAAGGCCGTGCACGCCCATGAAGACTCGGAGGGAAGAGCGGGCACTGCATCGGGGGAGGTGCTGGTCTGCTGAAACCTCGAGGCGGCCCGCCCTGGTTGAACCGCGGCCCGGCAAGCTGCTAACGTCCGGCAATGCCGAGTCCGATCGGACACGTGCTTGGTGGCGCGCTTGCGGGTGGAGCGGTGACAGGTGCGGCCACGCCCTGGTGGCGACCGGCGGCGTTGCTCGGCCTGCTCGGCATCGCGGCCGACCTCGACTTCCTCGTCGGGCTCCACAGCCAGCAGAGTCACAGCATCGGCGCCACCGCGCTCGTGGGCCTGGTCGTCTACGTGGTGTCTGGCGGGCGGATCCGCTGGGCGCTGGCGGCCAGCCTGGCCTACGGATCGCACATCCTGCTCGACTGGGTGGGCGACGACACGACGCCGCCCATCGGCGTCATGGCGCTGTGGCCGTTCAGCGGCGGGTTCTACCAGTCCGACCTGCACTGGTTCATGGCGATCGAGAGGCGCTACTGGCTATCAGGCTTCGTGATCCACAATCTGACCGCGGTGGCCCGGGAGGTCGTTCTGCTCGGGCCACCCCTGGCGCTCGTCTGGTGGTGGCGCCATCGGCGTGTCTCGTCTTCGAGGGAGGCAGAGTCGTGAAAGCCATCCGCATCGGATTCCGAACCGGACTCTTCGCGTGTCTGGCTGTCTGGGTCGTCCTGGCGATCTCCGGCGCCGCGCAGTCGGGCGCCGATCAGACCGCCTCACCGTTTGCGAACCTCAAGTTCCGCGAGATTGGCCCGGCCACCGCGGCCGGCCGCATCGACGACTTCGCGGTGCTCGAGCGCGATCCCGCGGTCTTCTATGTCGCCACGGCGACCGGCGGCCTGTGGAAGACGCTCAACAACGGCACGACGTTCACGCCGGTCTTCGACAACGAGGCGACCTCGTCCATCGGCGACGTCGCCATCGCGCCCGAGGACGCCAACCTCGTGTGGGTGGGAACGGGCGAGAACAACAACCGCCAGAGTTCGTCGTGGGGCGAGGGCGTCTACAAGTCCACCGACGGCGGCAAGACGTGGACGAACATGGGCCTCAGGGAATCGCGCCAGATCGCGCGCATCATCGTCGATCCGGTCGATCACGATCTCGTCTACGTGGCGGCGCTCGGGAGCCTGTGGGGAGCCGGCGGCGATCGTGGCGTGTACAAGACCGCCGACGGCGGGAAGACCTGGAGGCGAACGCTCTTCGTGGACGACGACACGGGCGCGACCGAGCTCGTGATGGATCCCACGAACAACAAGACGCTGTACGCGGCGACGTATCAGCGGCGGCGCGCGGCGTGGGGCATGAACGGCGGCGGTCCCGGCAGCGCCATCTGGAAGTCCACCGACGCCGGCGAGACGTGGACCAGGCTGACCAAGGGCATTCCCGACGGCCCGAAGGGACGCATCGGCCTGGACGTCTATCGGAAGAACCCGAACGTGGTCTACGCGCGCATCGAGCACGCCAGCGAGAGCGGTGTGTACCGGTCGGACGATGCGGGCGCGAGCTGGACGAAGCTGAGCACCACCAACCCGCGGCCGATGTACTTCAGCCAGATCCGCATCGATCCGAACGACGACCACCGGATCTACGTGCTCGGCGTGCAACTCCACGTCTCGGACGATGGCGGGCGCACGTTCCGCAATGATGGCGCGCGGAACATCCACGTGGACTTCCACGCCATGTGGATCGACCCGAGCAACTCGAATCACCTGATGATCGGCGGCGACGGCGGCGTGGGCATCTCGTACGACCGCAGCCAGACCTACGTGTGGCTGAACAACATGCCGATCGGGCAGTTCTATCATGTCGCGTACGACATGAAATCGCCGTACACGGTGTGCGGCGGCCTGCAGGACAACAACACGTGGTGCGGGCCGAGCGCCATCCGTACCAACAGCGGGATCGCCAACGACGACTGGTTCATCATCGGCGGCGGCGATGGATTCGTCGCGCAGATCGATCCCACCGATCCGCGCGTCATGTACCTGGGTTGCGCGGCGTCGGGCTTTCCCGCAGT
>CAYHSN010000557.1:0-2636 GCA_964359235.1 uncultured Vicinamibacterales bacterium
CGTGACGCGCTATTCCGGAGCGGGCCGATCCGGGCCCGAGCCGCCAGACATCCTCGAGCTTCGCCGCCTGCGCGAGACGCAGCCCGACCTGGCCTCCGCGATCGACCTGCAGATCGAGCTCGTCAAGCTGGAACGCCGCGTGCGCGGGCGCGTGCCGATTCCTGCCCTGGACCTGGCGCCCCCTCGGGTGCACGAGCACCTGACCGGCGGGCAACCGCTGCTTCGCTTCTCCGACATCCCGCTCAACTGGAGCGATTTCCGGTTCCTCTTTCGCAGCGTCGCCGAGCTGATGCGGCGGCACGACGCCCTCGACGAGCGCGACTACCGCCGCGCCGAGGCGCTCGCCCGCGAGGGCCATCAGCTCGAGCCCGTGGTGGTGCAGTGGTTCATGACGGCGGTCGAGCCCGCCTCGGCCACCCCGCTTCCCGAAGCCGCCGGGCTCGAACCCGTCGTCCAGCTCGCCATGCGTCCGTTCCTCATGCGCTGCGCCGAGGTGTGCTCGCGGACGGATTTCGCCCCCTGGACGCGCGGGTGCTGCCCGCTCTGCGGCGGCGAGCCCGAATTCGCCGTGATCACGCCCGCGGCCGAACACCTGCTCGTCTGCGGCCGCTGCACCACGCGGTGGCCGTTTGACGCGCTCACGTGCCCGTACTGCGGCAACGACGATCGCTCGCGCCTGACGTCGTTCGCCAGCCGCGACGGGCTGTACCGCATCACCGCGTGCGATGTCTGCCGGCATTACGTCAAGGCGTTTGACGGCCGCCACGCCGACCGCCCGCTCATGCTCGAGGTCGACAGCATTGCCACGCTCCCGCTCGACGCGGCGGCCCTGCAGCGCGGGTATCAGGGGTAGGGATGGGACTGTTCATTGCAGATCTGCACAGTGCACAATGCACAGTGCACAATGCACAGTGCACAATGCACATTTCAGATTGCGGATTGGGAGCTGGCGCGGGAGGTGCACTGTGCAATCTGCACTGTGCAATCCGCTGTTCCTTCAGTCCCTGTCCTGCTGGATGTCCGGATCGGAGAGGAGCAGGCTGCGCGCCTGGGTACTGAGCCAGTTGAAGAGGTGTCGTGTTTCCCAGAAGCGCCCGACATTCGAGCGCGCCCCGAGCACCACGATCGCCACGCTCTGCCCCTGAGGCAGCCGCACGAGGGTCGCGAGGCAGTGACCCGACGCCCGGATGAATCCGGTCTTGCCACCGACGACGTCCAGCACACCGACGAGCTTGTTGGTATTGCGGATCGTGACCGGCCGCCGGCTCGTGCGGAAGCTGTACTCGGCCTTCTGCATGATGCCGGCGACCCGCTCGTCACCGGCCGCGAACACGATCAGCCGCGACAGATCGTAGGCCGACGACACGTTGCCCTCATCGAGACCGGACGGGTCCGTGAACGAGGTTCGCTCGAGCCCCAGCTCGATCGCCTTCTCGGTCATCCGCTGGATGAAGGGCGCAGCCCCGCCCGGCGCGACACGCGCGAGTACGCGGGCGGCGGCGTTGTCGGAGGCGATCAGCGTCAGGTGGAGCAGGTTTCGTACGCTCACTTTTTCATTGACGCGCAGGAAGGTCGTCGAGGCGCCGCGCGTGTCCTGGCGGGTGATCGTCACGACCTCGTCGAGATCGGGATCGCCCTCGAGAAAGACGAGCGCAGTCATCACCTTCGTGATGCTGGCGATGGAGCGCTGGTCCTGCGCGTGTTCCTCCCAGAGCACGCGCCCGGTCTCGGGACTGAAGATGATCGCGGCTTCGGCGCGGACATCGGGCACGAGCGCGCCGTTTTCGTCGAACTTATAGCGCGGCGTCATCGCGTTGCGCAGCGCGCGGAGCGCGCGCGAGGTGCGCGAGGGCGTTTTCTTCCTGGTGATCTGAGTCGACTTCTGAGGGGTGGCGCGCTGAGCGAACGCCTGGACGGGAAGCGCCGCGAGGAACACAAGGAGACTCAAACCAACGAGCCCTGCTGCCGTCCGCGGCAAGCGCCTTGGTCGAGCCGTCCTCAAACAGCACCTCCGTGACAGATCTGGTCAGGCCGAGGCTGCCTGTGCCAGAATGGACCGGCGGAGCTTAGCAGCAAACTCCAGTCGGTGCAAGTAGTTATCGGTCGGCCCCGGGGCGGGCAATACCCCCCGCCACGGTGGCTTGAGGAGGCCGATGTGCAAGAACGCCACCAGGAACTCGAGTTCGCCGCCCTCCGGGCGACTATCCGCGAGCGCGGCACCGTCCGCATCCTGCTCGCGTGGGCGACCTTCGTGGTCTGGGCCGGGCTGTTCCTCGCCTCGCTGACCTGGACCGCGCTGCCCGCCGCGTCTCTGGTCTCGCTCCTCGTCCTTGCCGCAGCGTTCGAGGCGATCGTCGCGCTTCACACAGGGGTGGAGCGTGTCGGCCGTTACCTGCAGGTCCGGTACGAGAAAGACTCCACGGAGGGCGCGGCCCCTGAGGGCTGGGAGTCGGCCGCGATGCGGTACGGGGGACGGTTCGGCGGCGGATCCGATCCGCTCTTCAGCGCGTTCTTCGCCGCCGCTGCCGCCCTGAACTACTTCCCGGTCCTCGCTGAGGGCGTCGCGGCCGAACTTGCCGGCATCGGCGTGTTTCACGCCGCGTTCGTGGGGCGCGTGCTGCTGGCGAGGCGCCGCG